>NZ_CAUVXL010000110.1:0-46117 GCF_963555915.1 Protofrankia sp. Cas4 | reverse complement strand
TTGGTGGCCTTCGCGCGCATCTTGTCGGCCTGGGCCTTCAACGCGTCGATCTTCTTCTCGGCGTTGGCCCGCTCCCGGCGGCGGCGGCGTTCGTCGAGATCCCGTTGGGCCAGGTAGGTCTTCCAGTTGACGTTGTAGACGTCGAGGGCCGCGCGGGTGGCGTCGAGGTAGAAGACCTTGTTGACGCAGCGGTCGAGCAGGTCGACGTCGTGGCTGACCACAACCAGCCCGCTGTCGTGGGAGCGCAGGAACTCGCGTAGCCAGGCGATCGAGTCGGCGTCGAGGTGGTTGGTGGGCTCGTCGAGCAGCAGGGTCGCGTCGCTGTCACCGGCGCCGGCGAACAGGATGCGGGCCAACTCGACCCGGCGGCGCTGGCCACCGGACAGCGTCTCAAGCTGCTGGCCGAGCACCCTGTCCGCAAGGCCCAGCGCGGAGCAGATCCGGGCTGCCTCGGCCTCGGCCGCGTACCCGCCGAGGGTGCCGAAACGCTCCTCCAGGCGACCGTAGCGGCGGATCGCCACGTCCCGTGCGGCATCGTCGACCAGCTCCGCCATTTCCAGCTGGAGCTTCTCCATCTCCCGCACAAGCACGTCGAGGCCGCGGGCGGACAGCACGCGATCACGAGCGGTGTCGGCCGGGTCACCAGCCCGCGGATCCTGCGGGAGGTAACCGAGGTCACCACGGACGTCGATCTTTCCGGCGAACGGCAGCGTCTCGCGAGCCAGCGTCTTGAGCAGGGTGGTCTTGCCCGCGCCGTTGCGTCCGACCAGCCCGATCCGGTCACCCGGCTGGATGCGGAACGACACCGCCTCGATGAGTGTGCGGGCGCCGGCCCGCAGCTCCAGATCGGACGCGATGATCATAGGTGCACGTGGCCTTCCGGGAAGACGTCAGCAAACGCGGCAGCAGGACAACACGGCCCGCGTCACGGCCCCTCACGAAGCCGTGAACGTCAACGCCGGGAACTTTCAGGGCGACGGACCTGGACGCTGCGAACGTCACCACCGAGCCCATACTCACAGAGTACGGATACCCGCGCCCGCGTCGGTGTGCCCCGGTGATCGGCGTCACCGGGTCATGAGAGGGTGGCGCAGGGCTGCGCCGGATTCCAGGTGGCGCGTGCCCCGTGCGCTCCAGTCGGCTGCCGCGGCCGCCGATCTCGACTTTCATTCCAAGGGGGACGTTCACACCATGTCGACGCTGCTGGTGACCGGAGCCGCCGGGTTCATCGGATCGAACTTCGTCCGCTACTGGCGTGAGCGGCACGCCGGCGACCGCCTGGTAGCGCTGGACGCGCTGACCTACGCGGGCTGCCGAGAGAACCTCAGCGACGTGTTGGACGCGATCACCTTCGTGCACGGCGACATCCGCGACCGCGAGCTGGTCGAATCGCTGCTGCGTGAGCACCACGTCGACATCGTGGTCAACTTCGCCGCCGAGTCGCACAACAGCCTGGCGATCATTCGCCCGGGTGAGTTCTTCTCCACCAACGTCATCGGTACGCAGACGCTGCTGGAGGCCGCCCGCACGGTCGGGGTGGCGCGCTTTCACCAGATCTCGACGTGTGAGGTCTACGGCGACATGGCCCTCGACGACCCGGGCGCCTTCACCGAGGACTCCCCCTACCTGCCCCGTACGCCGTACAACGCGGCCAAGGCCGGCGGCGACCACGCGGTGCGGGCGTACGGCCTGACCTACGACCTGCCCGTGACCATCACGAACTGCTCGAACAACTACGGGCCGTACCAGTTCCCGGAGAAGGTCATCCCGCTGTTCGTCACCCGGGCGCTGCAGGGGGAAAACCTGCCGCTGTACGCCTCCGTGCGCAACCGGCGGGAATGGCTGCACGTCGCCGACCACTGCGCCGCGATCGACGTGGTTCTCCAACGGGGCCGGGTCGGCGAGACCTACCACGTCGGCAGCGGGGTGGAGGCCGACATCGAGACCATCGCCGACACCATCCTCGGCGAACTGGGCCTGTCCGCGTCGCTCAAGACGATCGTGCCGGACCGGCCGTCGCACGACCGGCGTTACCTGCTCGACTCGTCCAAGCTTCGGGCCGAGCTCGGCTGGGCACCCGAGATCGGCTTCGCCGACGGGATGAAGGAGACCGTGGCCTGGTACCGCGACAACGAGTCGTGGTGGCGCCCGCTCCTCGGCCGCTCCCCCGTCTCCGAGACCGCCTGGCGCTGAGACCGCCTGGCGCGGAGACCGCCTGGCGCTGAGACCGCCTGGCGCTGAGACCGCCTGACGTGGAGACCGCCTGACGCGGAGCCGGCACACCCCGACACCGGCACGGTCGTCGACTCCTCGCGGTCAGGCTGGCGCGCTCCGCGCCAGCCTGACCTGACCGCCTACTCGCTGCTGGCCAGCTGGCCAGCTGGCTCGCGCGCAGCATTGTCACGTTCGGCATCCTTACGAATACCCTTGTATTATTTGTTTGATATCCAGATTTAACCCAAATTTAACACTTGGTACGACTGCTTTAATCTAATATTCAGTGCACACCGGCGGTTATTACGTTTTTCCGACCAAGAACGTCGACCCGAAGCAAGCCTTTCGCGTCTCAATTCACCATGGCACCCAGGGATGACATCTGGCGATCACGCGGATGCCGTTGTATACAATTAAGAATTCCGGCTGCCCCGGCACGTGAATCCGACGATGTGACGACCCGACAACCTGAGTCGTTCTTCATGTCACGCAATACAACCGAGACCCATCTACCAGCGCCGGAAAACGATTCAACGAGATCCCGCAAAGGATGATCGTTATGGCTTCTGGAAACGCCCGCCTCGGTATGTGGATGATCGGCGCACGGGGTTCCGTCGCCACCACCACCATGGTTGGCATGGCTGCTATACGTGCCGGGTTGACCTCGCCGGTCGGGTGCGTCACCGAGCTTTCGGACTTCCGTCCAGCGGCGCTCGCGCGCTTTGACGACCTGGTGTTCGGCGGCCATGACATCGGCACCGTCCCATTAGTGAAACGCGCCGAGCAGCTCGCGCTGGCCGGCGTCGTGCCCGTGCATCTCCTCGACCATGTCAAGGACGAGCTGGTTGCGGCCGACAAAGAGATCAAGCTTGGTGTCACGGACCTTCCGTCCGGGCGGACCCAGGCCGAGGTGGCTGCGGGGCTGGTGGCCGATCTGGTTTCGTTCCGACAACGACACCGGCTGGCACGCGTGGTAGTCGTCAATGTCGCGTCCACCGAGCCGACGCCCCCGGAATCAGCAGCCCATGCATCCCTGAGCCGTCTTCGGGAGGCGATGTCGTCGGCTGGATCGGTCGTTCCGACGAGTTCGCTCTACGCTTATGCGGCATTCACCGCGGGCTGTTCATACATCAACTTCACGCCGTCCGCAGGCGCTGGGCTGCCAGCCCTCGACGAGCTTTCCCGCGCCTGCGCCGTCCCCTACGCCGGTAACGACGGCAAAACCGGGGAAACCCTGGTCAAGTCCGCGCTCGCACCGATGTTCGCCCACCGCGCGTTACCGGTGCGTTCGTGGAGCGGAACGAACCTGCTGGGCGGCGGGGACGGCGCCACGCTGGCCGAACCGGCCCGAGCGCACAGCAAGACCAGATCGAAGTCGCGTGTCCTCGAATCCGTTCTCGGCCATCCGGTCGAGGGAATCGTCCACATCGACAACGTACCGGAACTCGGCGAATGGAAAACCGCCTGGGACCACATCCTGTTCGAAGGTTTTCTCGGTGTCCGGATGACGCTCCAGTTCACCTGGCAGGGCTGTGACTCGACGCTGGCCGCACCACTGGTGTTGGACCTCGTCCGTCTCCTCGGCCGGGCCCACGAGACGGGGCATGTCGGCCCCCAGGGTCAACTCGCGTTCTTCTTCAAGGATCCGGTTGCTACCGACGAGCACCGGCTGGTCATGCAGTACGAGGCACTCCGCTCCTGGGCGCGGTCACTGGGACCGCACCGATGACCGCGGTTGCGCATCTGGCGGCCCTGGTCGAGCTGGTGCGAGCGCCCGCCGCACTGACCGTCCCCGGGGATACCATCGCCGGCGCGGCGATCGTGGGCCGGCGGTTGGACCCGGCGAGCGTGGGTCTCGCCGCTGCCTCCATCTGCTTGTACTGGGGCGGAATGGCACTGAACGACATGGCGGACCGCGATGTCGACGCCGTGGAACGGCCACACCGGCCGATCCCATCGGGCCGCGTGACCCCGCGGACCGCTTTCGCGCTGGCCACCGGCCTGACCGCAGCCGGGATCGGTATCGCGGGCCTGGCCGGTGGGCCCCCGGCGCTCATCGTCGCGGTTCCCCTGGCCGCCACGGTGTGGGCCTACGATCTTGCCCTCAAGTCCACCCCGCTCGGTCCCGCCGCGATGGCCACCGCCCGAGCCCTCGACGTCATGCTCGGCGCAGGTCCACACCAAAGCCGCCGTTGCCTCCCCGCAGCTCTCGTCGTCGCCGGCCACACCTACGTGGTCACCGAGCTGAGTCGACGGGAGGTACAGGGCAGCGGCAAGGTGCTACCGAAGGTCACCCTGGGCGCGACCACGCTGGTCATCGTGGCAACCGCGGCCGTCACCCGCCGTCGGGGTACCCGGCGCCACCAGATCGCCGGCATGGGCCTGCTGGGTGCCTACGCCGGGACCTTCGGCGCGGCTCAGGCCGCTGTCGTACGCGACCCGGGCGCGCGCCACGTCCAGCAGGCGGTCGGCGCGGGAATCCTCGGGCTGGTTCCACTCCAGGCTGCGATCACGGCATGCAGCGGCAGGCTTCGGGCGGCCGGCGCGCTGGCCCTGCTCTTCCCGGTAGCCCGGACCCTGGCCAGACGGGTGTCACCGACATGAATGGGCCGCTGCGCTTCGGCTACGGCACCAACGGCTTTGCCGACCACCGCATCGACGATGTCATCGCCGTGCTGGCCGGCATGGGCTACGACGGGATCGCACTCACGCTTGATCATCAGCATCTCGACCCGTTCGACGCCGACCTCGCCCGCCAGGTACGGCGTGTCGGTGCCCGGCTTGCCGCGGCCGATCTCGCGGTCGTGATCGAAACGGGCGCCCGGTACCTGCTCGACCCCTGGCAGAAGCACAGCCCCACCCTCACATCTCCCGACGGCCGGGAACGGCGACTGGACCTGCTGCGGCGGGCGGTCGGTGTCGGAGCGGATCTCGGCGCCGAAGCGGTGTCGTTCTGGAGTGGAACGGTGCCGGCCGGGGTCCCCCGCACCCTGGCCTGGGAGCTGCTGGTTGACGGCTGTGCCAGCGTGGTCACGGCGGCCGAGCAGGCAGGGGTCCAGCTCGGATTCGAGCCCGAACCGGGAATGATGATCGAGGATCTCGCCGGCTACGAGCGCCTGCGAAACGCCCTCGGCGCGCCTGCTGCCTTCGGCCTCACCCTCGACATCGGCCACTGTCGTTGCCTGGAGTCCGCGTCTGTGCCCGAGTGCATCCTGGGGTCGGCGGACCGGGTGGTCAACGTGCAGATCGAGGACATGCGCCGAGGTGTCCACGAGCACCTGGAGTTCGGCTCGGGCGAGATCGATTTTCCCCCGGTCCTGGATGCGCTGACCAAGATCGGCTACGGCGGGCTGGTATCGGTCGAGCTACCCCGGCACAGCCATGCCGCGCCGCTGGTGGCCCGGCGTTCCCTGGCCTTCCTGCGGCAGGCGTGTGCGCCGGGGACAAGTCCTCCCGGAAACGATCCATCCACGGTGAGCCTGGGAGGTGACATCACATGACAGCTGGCGACAGAGCAACTGGCGAGCGGGCGACCGGCGACGGGGGGCTGTCCGTCGACGGACTTGCCTCGACGCTCGCGCTCAGGCTCACCGGTGCCGGGCATGCGTGGTTGACCAACGCGGTCAACGCGGTCAGCGCCGTCGGCGGCAGCGCCGACACGATTGACCAGCTCTTCCCGGCGGTGCGTCGGCACTGCGGCCACGGGCCGCTGCTCGCGTCCACCGGCCCGGCCCCCGGCCCGGGGCTGCACGGCTGGACGGTCGACGAGGCAGCCCGAGTACTGCTACTCACGGCGCTGCCAATCTCCGGCGACACACTTGCCGGCACAGTCGCGAGGTTGTACGAACGCGGCGACGCCGCCGAGCGCCGCGCAGTGCTGCGGGCACTGCCGCTGCTGGACGTCGGCCCGGACACCGTCGCGATCGTTCGGGACGCCCTACGCACGAACGACGCCACGCTGGTGGCCGCGGCACTCGGCCCGTACGCGGCCCGGCACCTCGACGACGCCTCGTGGCGTCAGGGGGTGCTCAAGTGTGTCTTCGTCGGTGTCCGGCTGAGCGAGGTCGCGGACCTGACCCGGCGGGCGGACGAGGAACTCGTGCGGATGCTGGTCGCGTTCGCGCACGAACGCATCGCCGCCGGCCGGGATGTGCCGCCCGACGTGCTGGCTGTGGTGGAGAGCTTTCAACCCTGACCGATCTCGCCCTGACCGATCTCGCCCTGACCGATGTCGTTTTGATCGATGTCGTCCGTCGGAAGGCAGCGCATGCGTATTTTCGACCCCCACATCCACATGACGAGTCGAACCACCGACGACTATGAGGCGATGTACGCGGCCGGAGTCCGTGCCCTGGTGGAGCCGGCGTTCTGGCTCGGGCAACCCCGCACGTCCATCGGCAGTTTTGTCGACTACTTCGACGGGCTGCTCGGCTGGGAGCCGTTTCGAGCAGCCCAGTTCGGGATCGCACATCATTGCACGATCGCGCTGAACCCGAAGGAAGCCAACGATCCCCGCTGTAAGCCGGTTCTTGATCTACTTCCCCGGTACCTGGTGAAGGACCGGGTGGTCGCGGTCGGGGAGATCGGATTCGACTCGATGACCTCCGAGGAGGAGCGTGCCTTCGCCACCCAGCTCACGCTCGCTGTCGAACACGACCTACCCGCGCTGGTACATACCCCGCACCGCGACAAAGCAGCTGGAACATCGCGAAGCCTTGAGCTCATCGATGCATCGGGCATCGCGCCGGAACGGGTCGTACTCGATCATCTCAATGAGGTCACGGTCGGTCTGGTTGCCGGCACCGGCTGCTGGATGGGTTTCTCGATCTACCCGGATACCAAGATGGACCCCGACCGGATGGTCCGCATCCTCACCGAGTACGGAACCGAACGGATGCTGGTGAACTCGGCCGCCGACTGGGGACGCAGTGACCCGTTGCGCACCCGGGCCACCGGCGAGGCGATGCTCGCCGCGGGATTCGACGCCGACGACGTCGAGACTCTTCTGTGGCGCAACCCGGTCACGTTCTACGGCCAGAGCGGACGCCTGGAAATCGACGGCCTCGACGCCGTGGGCACCGACAGCGCAGACGGCACCGACACGGCCGCGCCCGCCCCGGCCGCGGACGCCCTGTTCGCCGGCAATTCGGTGCTGCGCGGTGTCCGATGACCCGGCCCATTGCACGATCATGCAGGTCAGCCCGGTGCCACGGGTCAGCCCGGTGCGGCGAGTCAGCCCGGTGCCGCGATGTCACGTCCGCCCGGCGTGGATGAGGGGCCGTCACCATGCGCTTTCGACACCGCGACGGCACCGTCGTCCACCTGGCGTACTGCACGAACGTCCATCCCGCCGAAGATCTTGCCGGTGTTCGGGACCAACTGGTCAGATACGCCGAGCCGATCCGCGAACAGCTCGGTGTCGACCGGCTCGGGCTCGGGCTGTGGCTCGCCCACGATGTCGCCACGGCGCTGGACACCAACCCCGCCGACCTGGCCCGGCTGCGAGCCGAGCTGGTCGCCCGCGGTCTGGAGGTCGTGACCCTCAACGGCTTTCCCTACCGGCACTTCCACGCTCCGGTGGTCAAGCACGGCGTCTACACACCGGACTGGTCCCAGCCGGACCGGCTCGTCTACACCACCGTGCTGGCGCGCCTGCTCACCGGGCTGATGCCCGACGACGCGGCCCGCGGGAGCATCTCCACCCTTCCCCTGGGCTGGCGGAGCTGGTGGAATGACAGCCGCCGGGATGACGCCGCCCGCCAGCTCGCCGCGCTCGCCGACGAACTCGCCGACCTGGAGCACCGGACCGGGCGCACAGTTCGGGTCGGATTCGAGCCGGAGCCCGGCTGCGTGGTGGAGAGCACCGATGACGCCGTGCGCCGCCTCGCCGGCATCGACACCTTCGACACGTCCAGGCTTGGAATCTGCCTGGACGCCTGTCATCTCGCGGTGGGCTTCGAGGATCCGCAGGCCGCCCTGGGCAGACTCGCCGCGGCCGGTCTGGCGGTGGTCAAGGTCCAGGCGTCCTGCGCGTTGCATGCTCCTGATCCAGCCGCGCCGGGCGCCCGCGACATCCTCGGGGGGTTCGTCGAGCCCCGGTTCCTGCACCAGACTCGCGAACTGGCCGAGCCCGGACCGGACAACGGGTTCGGCGGCGGGTCCGACGTTGGGTCGGGCAGCGGGTCCGAGCGCCGCCTGCACGCCCGCGACGATCTACCCGACGCGCTCTACGGACAGCGCGCACTGCCCGCCCGCGGGCCCTGGCGTGTCCACTTCCACATCCCGTTACACGCCACGCCGGCAGGGCCGGTTGGCAGCACCCGGGACGTCCTGGACGATGTTCTCGCCAACGTGTTCGGTGGGCGACATGCGGTTACCGACCATGTTGAGGTGGAGACCTACACCTGGACGGTCCTACCCGAACGGGACCGCCCGACCGATGAGAAGTCCCTTGCCGCCGGGATCGCCGCCGAGCTGGACTGGACGCGGCGAGCCCTGGTCCGTCACGGGCTGGTGGAGGTGTCATCATGAGCGCGTCCCCGACGGCCCCCACCGCCGTGCTCGTCCTCGACGTCGTCGGGCTGACCCCGGCGCTTCTTCCGCACATGCCGCATCTGCGCGCGCTCGGCGCCGAGGGTTTCACGGCCACGCTGGACCCGGTGTTTCCCGCGGTCACCTGCTCGGTGCAGTCATCCATGCTCACCGGATTGCCACCACGGGACCACGGTGTGGTCGGGAACGGCTGGTACTTCCGGGATCTCGGCGAGGTCCTGCTGTGGCGCCAGCACAACGGTCTGGTCGCGGGCGAGAAAATCTGGCATGCCGCCCGCCGGCAGAACGGCGACTATCGGGTCGCGAATATCTGTTGGTGGTACGCGATGGGCGCGGACGTCGACATCACCGTCACGCCCCGACCCATCTATCACATGGATGGCCGCAAATCACCGGACTGCTACACCGTCCCCCCCGAACTGCACGACGAACTGACCGATCACTTTGGTCCTTTTCCGCTGTTCAAGTACTGGGGCCCGGGAGCGGGCCTACCCTCCTCGCAGTGGATCATTGACGCAGCCGGGCGAATCCTGGACCGCAGCCGGCCGGATCTCACGTTCGTCTACATCCCGCACCTCGACTACGATCTGCAGCGCTACGGGCCGGACTCCGCCCAGGCCAGGACCGCGGCCGGCGATGTCGACACGGCGCTGGCGCCACTGCTGACACAGGCCCGCGCCGCGGGCACCACCGTCGTCGCACTCAGCGAATACGGGATCACCGATGTGCACGGGACGATCGACATCAACCGGATGCTCCGCCGCGAGGGTCTGTTACGCGTATACGTCCAGGCCGGCATGGAGTACCTCGACCCGTGGACGTCGAAGGCGTTCGCCGTAGCCGACCACCAGGTCGCCCACGTCTACGTGGCGGATCCCGCCGACGTGGCGCGCGTGCAAGCCATGATTGCCATGCTGCCCGGGGTGGACGCCGTTCTTGACCGCGGCGCCCAGGCGACGTTCGGTATCGACCACGAACGCGCGGGCGAGCTGGTGGCGATCGCCGAACCCGACCACTGGTTCACCTACTACTACTGGCTCGACGACGACTGTGCCCCTGACTTCGCCCGCTGCGTCGAGATCCACCGCAAGCCCGGCTACGATCCCGCCGAACTGTTCCTCAATCCCGCCGACCCGTGGGCCAAGGCGCGCATCGCCCTCGCGCTCGCCCGCAAGGCGGTCGGCCTGCGCTACACCATGGCGGTGATTCCGCTCGTCCCGTCCATGATCCGGGGAAGTCACGGCCGACTGCCCGACGACCCGCGCAACGGGCCGGTACTGCTGTGCTCCGACCCGAGCGCCGCACGGGAGCGTTACCGCGCCACCGAGGTGAAGGACCTGCTGCTGCGTCTGGCGGGAATGACAGAACCCAACCCGACTTCGCGGCACGGCACAGTAACGACATACGGCGGGACACCACAGTGACCACATACGGCGGGACCGGGCATGTCAGCGAATTCTGACGCGAACACAGACGGCGAGGGAAGGGACGTAGGTAGATGGCTGGTTGATTTCCTGCGCGCGCACGGTGGGATCGCCGGTTCGGTACATTTCCGCAATGGGGACGATCTCGTGCTGGTCGCCGCTCACAATATCCCGCCGCGGATTCAGGAGATTACCGCGGTCGTTCCCCGGGGCAAAGGTATGGCAGGCCTGGCGCTGGCCCGGGGAGAAGCTGTACAGACCTGTAACCTGCAGACCGACGACTCGGGCGATGTACGACCCGGTGCCCGGGAGGTGAACGCGAACGCCGCGGTGGCCCTGCCGGTTACCGATTCGGCAGGGCGGGTTCACGCGATCGTGGGTATCGCCTTCGGCACCGAACGGGAGATCCCGACGCAGGAGATGATCACTCTGCTGGCCGGCTCGGCTGATCTGCCCACCTGACGGCGCCCGTCAGGAGCCATCCGGAGGCTGGTCCCGGACCGTCGGGGGGGCCTGCATCCGGACGCGCCGTGCCCCTCCCGCCAGCCACCAGCGCGAGCGCACACCAAGGCCACGAAGGCGCCGGCGATGACGAAAGGCCGTCCAGGCGATCAGTAGGACGCCCAGAGCGACGAAGCTGAGCACGGTGTCGTGGGAGATGGCGGTAGCGAGATCAACCGCGTCGTCGCCGAGCGCGTAGCCCAGACCGACGACGGCCGCGGTGCGCAGGAACGTGCCAATGGCATCGCCGATCACGAACCGGAGCAGCGACATCCCGTGCCATCCGGTGGCCGCGTAGATCAGCTGGTTCGGGACGGGCAACCATGGTGCGAGCACCAGCGCACCGAATCCCCAACGCCCCGTCAGCCGGTCGACACGGTCGGCGAACTCGACGCTCCTGGGATGCCCACGGGTGATGAGATCGACCGCCGAGCGCCCGTACCGACGGCCCGCCCACCAGCCGAACGCGTCCAGCGGCACCCAGCCGAGCGTCGGCGCTGTGAGGGCAGCGACGAGACCGGCCTTGCCGGCCCGGGCGAATGCGCCGGCGGCGACCATGGCCGGCGAGGTGGCACCGAGGAGCTCGAGCAGGACCGGGTCGGTGCCGATCAGCTGTGGGATCAGCAGCACGCTGGCCGACGCCCATACCGTCTGGGCGACCAGGCCGCCGACGCACATGGCGTCCACCGGCCGTATCCGGGCCCACCACCGGCGCCCGGACGCGCGTGCCGGGTCAGCTGGCTCCGCGGCCATCACGACACATGCCGCACTTTCCGGGCTTTCCCCGGTTCCCGTACTGCCCGTACTGCCCACCGTGGCGGTCGCGAGCGGAGCCACGGTGTCACCCACCCCACTATGGTCGATCGACCAGGCATGACGCGCCCGGGAATCCCGTGATCCGAGCGCACTGCCACCGAGGCTGCTGCGAGCCGACGGACGATTCTTCGCTCATCGTCGTAAATCAGTCACTCATCGACGTATGCTTCACAGCAAATGTGCCGTCCGAATCCGAGGAGGAGTGGCACCATGACAGCTGTGGCGGTGAACCGTGACCCGGTGGCGCAGGAGCCGCAGGACAGGCCGCTCGGTCGGCCGCTGGACATCACCGGCCTCGTCGAGTGGCCGCTGCCGGTCGGCCGGGTCGACTTCGACGAAGGTCTGGCCTACCTCCATGCCGTCGACCCCGGCGGCTACACCACCGACCACCTCGACCAGGCGCCTGACGACTGGCGGCGCTGGGAACTCCTCGACGGCGTCGTCGTCGTGAGCCCGGCCCCCGGCTACGACCACCAACGAGTCGTGATCCGGCTCGGCGCCATCCTCCTCGCCGCCGAACAGGGCCTGAAACGGACCCTGGTCGCACCGTTCGACGTGCCCGTGTCGCTGAAGAAGAGGTTTCAACCCGACGTTCTCGTCCTGCCCGACAGGGAGACGCGCCTGCCGCTCTTGGCCGTCGAGGTGCTGTCCAGGTACGGCCGGCGCTACGACACGGAGGAGAAGCGCGTCGCCTACCAGAACGCCGGTATCCGCTCCTACTGGATCGTCGATCCGAAGGTCCCGTCGGTGACCGTCCACCTGCTCGGCGGCAATGGTTGCTACGACGTCGTCGCCACCATCCGCGGCGACGAACCGTGCGAACTCGCCGAGCCCTTCCCCGTCGCCTTCCGCCCCGCCGACCTGCTGACCTGACTCTCGCCACGGTCGCCGTGGTCGAGGACGGCGCCGCACGCCGAGACGAGCTACCTCCAGCCATCCACAACATTCGAACCATCGGACGCCAATGCGGCATGGTGACCGCGCCGATGTCCGTCAGGAGTGCGTGGGGCGGCATGGTGACCGGCCTGCGCCGACGCGTAGTGTGCCGTCCACGGTGCCGCGTCAGGCCTGAGGGGGAGGGGATGTAGGCGTGGACTGCTATCTCGTGCTGCTTGAAACGTCTGGCAACCAGAACTTCATTTTCGACACCAACAAGCGACGGGAGAACGTCGGCGCGTCCCACCTCATCGCGAGTCTCGCCGCCTGGACGGAAGAAGCGCTGAAAGCCCTTGTCACCGGATGGACGAGACGGTCACGGGTCCCGGCACACACCGCCGAACTGGTCACCGCCACCTCCGGCGATGTCAAGGTCCTGTTGACAGACCGCGAACGGGCACAGGAGCTGGTCACCCGGGTGACCCGGAAAGCCATCGAGGTGGCATCGGGGCTCGACGTGTGCGGTGTCGTCATTCGCTTCCAGTGGGACGACGAAGACCCCGATCCGGTGATGGACGCCATCACAACTGCATATGCGACGCTTCCTGAGGTACGTACACGAAGGGCCGGTCCGCAGTCGCGATTTCCGCGGCTGCCCATCGTCGACCAGTGCACCTCCAGCGGCCTGCCCGCCGCCTACCTGTACGACGAGACGTCCGGTAGCCGATCGCCCCGGCGCGCCGGCGCGGCGAACGCTCGGCTGGTGCCACGGTCGCACCCGTCCGCGGCCAAGTTGGAGGCGGCGCACGACGGATACGACCGACTGGCAAGGGTGACGGTCGGATGGACCGATCCCAACGGCTGTAGACGCCCTGCCCCCTGGGAGAAAGCGGCGGCGGTCGCCGACGAGGACACCGGGTCCGAGCCCCGCATCGATATTGATGAGGATGAGGCTCGGGAGGGGATCGAGGCGGTAGCCGACTACCTGGAGCGCCACGCCGAATGGGTGGCGGTCGTCCACGCCGACGTCAACGGCCTCGGTGCGGTGCTCAGGAATCTCACCACCCGGCAGGCTGTCCAAGGCTGCCGTGGGTACGTCGACCTCCTCGCCGCCTACTCCGAACGCATCGACCGCGCGGCACATGAGGCGTTCCGTGCGGCGCTCGACGAGCTCCGGTTCTATCCAGGGATAAAAAAAGTCAGGAGACCGGGCGCATCCGGAAGCTTCTTCCCGGTCCTGCCGCTCATTCTCGGCGGAGACGACCTCACGGTCGTGTGCGACGGAAATGCGGCGTTACCCTTCACGGCCGCCTTCCTGCAGGCATTCGAAAACCGGACAGCAGCTTTGTTGCACCCTAAGGAAAAACAGCTCACGGCGGCGGCCGGCGTCGCCGTCGTCAAGCAACACTACCCGTTCTCCTCGGCGTATCAGCTCGCCGACGAGCTCACGGACGAGGCCAAGTGCGTGAAAGCCAAGGCTACCGGCGCAAGCGCGCTGTCCTTTCACGTCCTGTACGACAGCGCCGCGACCGCACTGGACGATCTGCGGGCACGCACAACGTTGCCCGGGGGTGACCGGCTCGTTGCCCAGCCATACATCATCACCGGGAATGACAATGCCGGATGGGCGGACGGTCGCCGGTGGTCGGACCTGCTGGCCCGGGTCACCGCGCTGCGGGGGACCGTCGATCCCACCGACGGCGACAGCGACCGCGGACGCGCTCTCCCACGCAGCCAGACCCACACCCTGCGTGCCGGGCTGTACCTCGGCCGCGACACCGCCGACGGTCGCTTCCAACTGCTGCGCAACCGCTACAGCCGCAGCGGCTTGTCTGCGCTGGCCGCCAACAGTGAACGCTGGTCGCTGTTCTGGGAGGAAGGCGGTGTCCACATCACCGGTCTGCTCGATGCGATGGACGCCGAGGAGTTCATCGGTGACCGCGACGAGACGGCGGCAAGCCGGTGACCGCGCACGAGACCGCTCCTCCCGCACCGGCCGCGGCGCAGGAACAGCCGGCGGTCTCCTCGTCGATATCGACGCAGCCGCCGCAGATGTCGGGTCCTGCACCGCTTCCCACCGGTACTCCCCTGTCCTACCGGCTCGTGTTGACCTCCGATTGGCATCCGGGCACGGGAACCGGACGCCCCGGCGACGTCGACCAACTGGTCAACCGTGACCTCGACGGCCTGCCGTACCTGCCGGCTAAGACCGTCACCGGCGTGTGGCGTGACGCCTGCGAAATCGTGGCCCGCACGTTGGACGGCGACGGCGACGGCGACGGCGACGGCGACGGCGACGGCGACGGCGACGGACCATGGCAGGGCTGGGTGAGGTTCGCCTTCGGTAGCCAGCCGGCTCTTTCCGGTAGCCCGACAACGACCCGAGGCACGGGACGGGATGCCGCCGGAGCAGCGGATGGGAAGGCGCCCTCCCCGCCCGCCAGCACGGCGCCGCCGGTGGCCGCGGCGGTGTCGATTCGGGCGGCCCGCTACTGCGATGGCGTGCGCGCAGCACTGGCCGGCGACCCGTTCGTCCGTGAAGCCGTCACCTTCGTCAAACCGGGTGTACGCGTCGACCGGGACACCGGTCGCGCCACGCCCGGGATGTTGCGGTTCTCCGAGCAGGCCCGGGTCGGGTCAGTCCTGCACGGCACGTTCGAGCTCACCGGCACCGCCTCGCCGGGCGGCCTGGCGTCCGCGGCACCGCTGGACGAAAACGCCCGGCGCTGCGTCACGGCGCTGTTGCTTGCCGGCAGCAGGCTCGTCGAGCAGATCGGTGGAAAGCGCCGCCGCGGTAACGGACGGTGCACACTGGAACTCCCGTCGATCATCGATCCGACACCGTGGTGGGACTGGTTGGAAACCGCCTCTCCCCCGCGGCCACCAGCCGTCGATGCCGCGCCCCCCGCAGCCACACCCACACCCACGCCAACCCCGTGGCCGCACCCGACTCCGGTGCCCGGCTGGGAGATTGCGCGACTGAGGATCACCTTGGACGACCCGCTGCTGGCCGGCGGGCGTCAGCTCGGCAACCAGGTGATGGGCCGCGACCACATCCCCGGGTCCACCCTGCTGCCCGGCGCGCTGCGACGCCTCGGACCGGCAGGCCAGGCCGCGCTCCTCGCCGGCCACCTGGTGGTGACAGACGCGACCGTGGACGTCGCAGGCGAACGCGGACTGCCCGTGCCACGCACGTTCGGTGCGGTGAAGACCGAACCGGGTCGGATCATCAACCGCGCCAACACCGACGCGCGCACGCTGGAGACCCGCAAGATCGACGGGTACGTCGCCACCACCCGACCGCTGCGGCAGGTCAAACCGACACTGTCGGTCCACACACACAACAGCGTGAACGACACGATGCAACGGCCGACGACCGACGAGGGCGGCGGCGTGTACACCTACCGTGCGCTGGCGACCAAGCGACCACTGGTCGCTGAGATACGGGTACGTGCGGGCCTGCTGCCCGCCGGATGGGCCGAGGACCTGTCGGGTTCATGGGTGCTGGGACGCTCCCGCAAGGACGACTACGGCCGGGCAACGGTCAGCGCGGCGCCAGTATCACCGCCTGCGCCGCGGGCACGGCTCGTCGACGCCCGCCGCATCGTCGTCTGGCTGGTCAGCGACATGATCTTGCTGGACGAACGGCTGCGCGCGTCCAGCGATCCGGAGTTGCTGCGAGAAGCGCTCACCCGGGAGCTGCGCCTGCCCGCCACGGCGCTGAAGCACGTCGGCTCGGCGGACGGTCGCCGGAGCCATACGTTCGCGGTGACACGCACCGAGTCGTGGCACACCCGCTGGTGTCGGCCGCGTCCGACTCTGCTCGGCCTGGCCGCCGGCAGCATTGTGACCTACGACATCACGGCGGGTGACAGCAGTGACGGTACCACTCCGCGGCTGGATCCGACGCTGGTCGCCGAGCTGGAGACCGGGGGTCTCGGGGAACGGCGCGGCGAAGGGCTCGGTCAGCTGTGCATCGCCGCCGTCCCGGGGCCCTCGGGGGGTGTCGAGGACGGACCCGAGGTCATCACACGCTTCGCCGATACGCAGGAGTCCACCGAGAAAGCCCTGGCGGCACGGATGGAACCCCACGAGGCCGCGACCGGTGCCGCACCGGGTACGACCATGCCCGTCAGCGTCCCGGGCAGGTCGGACACCCGTACCAGGAACATCGGAACCGCGGGCACCGACGACCTGTCGGCCGACGACATCGCGCTCATCGCGGCGCTGCGCACGGAGGCCTGGCGAGCAGAAATCGCGAGGCGTGCCGTCAAGGTCGCATCCGACCCCGACGGCCTACGCCGGGTATTCGGCGACGGCGTCGACAAGGTCCCGCCGTCGCAGCTCGCCCAGCTCCGCGACATCCTGCCCCGGCTGGCTGACCGCGCGGCCACCGAATCGCTCGTCGACAGGCTCGTCGACCCGTCCCGCCGGCGATCATGGCCAGACGGCGTCGGCAGGCAGCTGAAGGCCCTCCTCACCAGACCGGGCCAGGTGTGGGAGGCCCTGGGCTGGGTCGGCCCCGCGGGGCCGACGGCCGGCGGTCAGACCCATGAAGCGCCGCACGCCGCGACAATCGCCGCGAACCTGCGGACGGAGCTGTGGCAGGAGGCGGTGCAGACGTTGGTCCTGACCTGCCTGACCGCGCACCGCCGGAACCGGGAGGCGAAGTGATGGCCGGACGACCTTTGCGCCACCGGCTGCGGGTCCGCGGCTGGCTTGAGGTGTGCTCGCCGCTGCACGTCGGCGGGCTCGGACACGACCCGGACGTGGACCTGCCGGTCGCGTTCGACGGCAAGTCCCGGCTGTACGTGCCCGGTACGAGTCTTGCCGGGGTGTACCGCCACTGGATGACGGGCCGCCGCACCGACGCGAACGCCCTCGGTGAGCTGTGGGGATTCACCGACAACACCGATGGCCGGGCGAGCCGGGTGTTCGTCCGCGACGGCCTCGTCTGCGCCGAACCGAACGACGAAGCGCCCTTCCCGGTGACCCGGCTGGACGCCCGTACCTCGGTCGGGATCGACCGGTACACCGGTGCCGCCGCCTACGGCATCCTGTTCTCCCGGGCAGTCATCCCGGTCGGGGCGTTCATCCGGTTCGAACTCGACGTCGAGTCCGGCGCAACTGACCCGGCCGACGTCGGCTGGCTCCGCGACCGCGCCCGCCTGGCGGCGCTGCTGGACGCCCTCAGTCGTGGCGATATGCTCCTCGGCGCCGCCACGACCCGTGGACTCGGTCGCATCCGGCTGGCACCCGGGGTCGAGCTCGAAGAACACGACCTCAGCAACGCCACCGGCCTGATCGCGCTGCTGCGCGGCGAGCCGGGTAGACCGGGCCTGGACGAACTGCGTGGCGAACCCGACCTTGACCTGCGCCACCGCCTGGCCGTCACCATCGACTGGGCACCGGACGCTGCGGTGATGGTGCGCGCCGATCGCGACGGTGTCGCCGTCGACACCCTGCCGCTGACGGGTGCGGACGGCGCCGACACGGTACGCCTGGTACTGCCCGGATCAAGTGTGAAAGGGGCGCTGCGCAGCCACGCGGAGCGGATCCTGCGCACGCTGGAGAATCGCCGGGCGCCGCGGCCCGTCGGCGACGCGATAGCCGACGCGACGGCGTTCCGCGCGCAACTCGATCAGCTGCACCTGGCGAAGGTGCTGTTCGGCGCGGCGCCGCCCGCCACGCCGTCCGACGTCCACCATTCGGTCCTGGGAATTCCCATCGACCCGGCGGACGGTATCGAAAAGCTTCCCGACGCCCAGGATGAGCGATCCGCCATCCCGGGCGGACCGGTAGGTGCACCCGGCAGACAGTTCGCCTACGGGGTGGGCGCGGTCGCCGTCGCGGACTGTCGCTCGGCGCAACCGCTGGCGGCCGACGTTTGGCGGAAGATCGCCACGGAAGCCGACCTCGGCGCGATGCTGGCGGACAGCGGCAAACCCGAGCAGGACGGCCAGAGCTACCGGCAGTGGCTGTCAGCGCACGGGTTCGATCAGGCGGACCACGTCGCCATCGACCGGTGGACCGGCGGCGCGGCCGACAAGCTGCTGTTCACCGTTCTGGAACCGTGGAACGTCCAGTGGGAACCGATCGAGCTGACCGTCGACATCGCACCGTGGGGCGATGAGGCGCACCCGTCCCTGGCGTTGCTGATGCTCGTGTTACGCGATCTGCGCGACCGTCGGCTGCCGATCGGCCAGGGCACCACCCGCGGTTTCGGCGACATCACCGCCAGCGTGATCATCGACACGCCGGACGGCACATCGGAGCTTGGTGACTACCTTGCGTCACCAACTGGCAGGCGACTGCGGGACGCGTGGGAAGCACTGTGGAAGGAACAGGCTGCGGCATGAGCGGAGTACGCGGAGTAGAACGACTCGGGTCGCGGTCGCTGCGCGGACCGCTGCCCCCAATGCTCACCCAGGTAGCGGAACTGGCGGGTGGCATCGCACTACTTTCGTCACCCGAAGCTTACACCGTCGCCACCATTAGCGATGACGGTAGGTGTAGCACGCCAGACGGCGGTATGCCGGGGGGTGAGGTAGACCTCGGCCGGGTCTATGAGGCGCGTGCCTTCACCCGGGAAGTGGAACTGCGGTGGGTACGGCGCGGCGACAGCGGCCAGGGCGTGCTGCTCGGCGAGCAGGTGACCGGCGGCAACCTGTGGACGGACCTGCAGACCGCGGATCTGCACTACCTGCTGTGGGGTGAGGTGGTCGACGGAGACGAGCCGGCAGGCTGGGTCTCGCTGTCGTCGGCACGGATCGGCACCCTGCGGGTACCGGCGGTGCCGCCGCGAGGACGCAGGCTGCGACTGCGGGCACGCGAATACATCGCGGTGGAACCCGAGCACGGCAACTCCTATGTGCTCGACGAACGGCTGATCGCCATCGAGGAGGGGCAGGTCGATGAGTGAGGCTCTCAGCTCTGATCACAGCAGCAGCGCCGCCGCCGGCGGCACCCACACCCGCAGCGGACGTCTGCACTGGCAGCCCTCGGGAGCCGACGGCGGCCGGCTGGTGGTCGTCGACGGATCGAATCGACGCAAGATCCCGCAACCGGGCAAGGCCCTGGTCGACGACCTGGGTGCGCTTGCCCCCGCCGAACTCGACGGGCTCAGCGTCGACTACGAATGGGTGAAGGGCCAGGTCAGGGGTGTCCGCCGGGCAGGCACCCCGCTGCCGAGCCGTCCCCCCTCCACGCAATCGACCCTGCCCGCCGCGTCCTCCGACACCGGCCGGCGGACCCCGTCGCAAGAGCCTGCCACCCGCGCATCGAATGAAGCGGGCGTCGGTCAGCACAGCATTCCCCCGCGCAGGCCAGGGAGCCGGCATGCAGACGGGCAGCGCCCCGGCTGGACCCGCCCGACCGGCCCGCCGTCCGCTCAGGGGTCCGCCCGGCCGGCGGTCAACGCCGTGGACCTGTTCCGGAACCCCTACACGTTCGTGCCGGCGCTGGCACGCGACGGTGCGGGACCGCTCGGGGACGCCCCACCCGCTGGCCACGACGTGTGGGAACAGGACCGCTGGAGCGGACGGATCGGTGTGACGCTGACGGCCGTCACACCGCTGCTGCTGCTGGACACTGCGCAGGCGAAGCCCGATGACCGGGGGCACACGACCTACTCTGTGCTGCTGCGCGACGGCAGGCCACACATCCCGTCGACGGCGGTCAAGGGGATGTTGCGAGCGGCCTACGAGGCGGCGACCAACTCCCGACTCGGTGTCTTCACCGGCCATGACGAACCGTTGGGATACCGTCCGCCCGCGAGCGCAGGTCTCGCGCTGGTACCGGCACGCGTGGGCCGAGATGCCGCCACGGTCGATCTGCTGACTGGTACCGCGCCGCTTGGCCAGCGGTCGTCCCCGCAAGCCGTGATGTACGCGGCCTGGCTACCGCGGTACGGGTCCGGATCCCGGCGGCCTGTGCTGTACGGCGACCAGTTGGCGCCGGAGCACCGGGACGAGGTCAGGGTCCGGCTGCGGCTGATCCAGCACTACCGCTGGGACAAGCGCCGGCAGGACCACGCCGCCGACTTCCGCTACTGGCAGGTGGTGGCGATCGCTCGGGCCGGCGAGCCGTTCCCGGCTGAGATGAAGGTCGCCGACCCGGTGTGGCGTGACCGGTTCACCGTGCACGAGCCACTGCCCGACACCCGGGAGGCGGCGGGCTGGGTCTGTGTGAACAACCGCAATTTCAGCCGCAAACATGACGAACGGGTCTTCTTCGGCGATTCGCATACCCTGAAGCTGACGGACACGACGAAGAAGGCGTGGACGGCGCTCGTCAATGACTACCGCAACGCTCACCGGCAGGCTGATATCTGGGAGCGGCCGAACGTGAGCACCGACCGGCGCGGCGAAACGCCGAAACCGCCCCGGGGTGGCAGAGAGAAGTTCGCCCCACCGCAGAAATGGCTCGGCCGGGAACCGGGAAAGACGGCATGGAGTCGCCACCTGTACGAGGAGGGAGCGGAGAAGCTCCGCCCCGGCGACCTGTGCTACGCCCTCCTCGATTCGCGGGGGAACCTCGACGCCCTGTACCCGGTGATGATCGCCCGGGAGCTCTTTTCCGCATCGCCCAAGGATCTTCTCCACCCGTCGCTCCGCCCGGCGTCGACCCGCGACGAGCTGTCGCCCGCGGACCGGGTCTTCGGCTGGGTGAATCCGGACGGCCACGGTGCATACCGGGGACAGCTACGGGTGGGACCGGTCACGCTGGACGCAGACCGCGATGCCGTTGGCCACGCGGTTGCGGATTTCGGCGCGGACGGTCTTCCGCTGGCGATCCTCGGCCAGCCAAAACCCCAGCAGGGCCGTTTCTACGCGGCGGCAGGCACGTCGCAGTATCCGATGCCGCTACCGCCACGCACCCCGAGACGGGACTGGTACGTCCCCGGCCGTTCTTTGCGTGGGCGCAAGGTGTACCCACACCATGCCGGATTGGCTGACGACTACTGGCAGAACCCGACCGAAGACCGAACCCAGAAGTTGGACAAAGGGCGCTACCAGGAGTACAGACGCCCGGCGAAAGAGAGCCCGGACAAGGAGCTCACCGTCGACAACCGCGCGTTTGCCACCGGCCGCGACGAACAGCGTGACAACCAGAACCGATCGGTGCGTGGCTGGGTCAAGCCGGGCGTCACATTTCGATTCACCCTGGACGTGATCAACCTGACCGAGGTGGAGCTCGGCGCCCTGTTGTGGCTGCTACGGCTACCGGCGGAGCATTATCATCGGTTCGGGCTGGGTAAGCCGCTCGGCTTCGGCAGCGTCCGGCTGGGCCTCGACACCGAGACGACCGAACTGCGTACAGGCGCCACCATCGCCGACTACTACGCCTCGTTCGGCGATCAGCTCCCTGGTGCCGCTGCAGACGTCGACACGCTCATCGCCGTGTTCGAGAAGGCGTCCGACGTGTGGCCCGGACGCCCGCACCTCGCCGCGTTCCTCACAGCGGCGCTCGGCGATGCGTCCACCCCGGTGCACTATCCGCGGGTCCGGCCCGCCGCCATGGACAGATCGGTTCCCGTCCCACCCGACCCGCGCGGTCAGGCCTACGCCTGGTTCGTCCAGAACGAGCAGGAACGCTCCAACAGCTTCGTGCGGGCCGAAAGCCTCCCGCCCACAGACGGCGACCCGCTCGTCGTATACCCGGCCCCCGACCGTACAGGCCCACCACGATGACCAACGCCACCCCAAACGACGGCCTTGATCCCCGAAGGGACGAGCGGCAACCGGCCACGGCCTGCTGTCCGATGGTGCAAACCGCGACTTTGGAATAGCAGAATCTGCAGCCGGATGGGACGAAAATGGCAGATCTCGGGGTTCTGATCGCGATGATCCCCGACAAGGCTCAGCGGCGTGGATGCGATGGAAACCGATCCAAATCCGGACCGAGCCAGTGGTGAGAAGAACGCTCCACGACCGCCGGATGCTAGGAATCGGGCGGGCGACAGCTGGGTGGAGCAGGTGTTCGTGACCTGCACCAGTGCGGTGAACGCCACGATGGCGCGGGCGTCGCTGTGGCACGGCGGTCGTCCCTGCCCGTCTACGCGGGGCAAGGCGGCAAGCCCCGATCCACGGCGGACGGTGCTCGCCTGTTGCGACCGCGGCTGTTTCGACGAAGCCGAAGAGGTACTGGCCGCCGTCGTGGAGAAGGTCACGTCCGCCGGTTGGCTTGAGCGTTCACCCGACTACGCCCGGCCGTGTGACGACCGCGGTGGTGCCAGCGTGGATGCGAGACTGGCCCTGTACACCGCACGCACAGCCGCCGCTGTACTGGGCGAGATGCACCGCCATCGGCGTAAGAATCTCGGGTTGCCGCAACGGCCGGAGCGGGTCGCCGACGCCGACTGGGCAAAGCGGTTGTTCCCTGACCCGGCGGATCGGGCGCTGCTCGTACACGTCCTTACCTGGCTCGGCAGTGACGGCCCGGCGACCGGCGATCCGGGCTGGCCGCTGCAGGTGTGGGCGGAACGCTACGGGCTGGCGCTCCCGGACATGGCCAGGTGGGTCGCCCGTGTTGTCAGTGTGCTGCGTGCGGAAGACCCGCGCCGGTATCAGCGGTACATCGCGGGGCCGCTGGCGGCCAAACCGCGTACAACTGTCCCGTTCAGCGCCGTCGAGCTCGTCGACGGGCACCCTATCCGGCGGCACCGACACCGGTACACGACGGCACCAGGGCTGTGGGAGGACCGCGCCTTCGTCGCACCGAGACCTGGAAGAGCGTCCATGCCAGCAGCTACGCCGATGAAGACGATCGCCACCACGAAGGGCAGGCTGTGAACCGCATCGCTGTGCACGTCGTCGGAGCCTCCGACCTCGGCATGCACGAGCCGACATCCGCCGAGACGGCCAAGCGGATTACAGAACTCACCGGTCTTGAGCCCTCCGCTCTCGCTGATGAGCTCGCAGGTACACCGATCGCCTGGTTTCTTCGGAAGATCGACAGTTTGAATGATCCTCCGGTTGACCGACTGATCCTCCTCGCGACCAAGCGGCACGACGATCCGAGGGTGCAGCCGGCAACCCAGGACCTGGCCGAGGTGATCCTCCCCTTCGTCCGGCAGCAGGTGCCGGCAAGCACCATCGAGCAGATCCCGCTGCCCAGCATCGCGGACGCCAGACATTGGTTGGAAACCTTTGTCGACAACGCTGCCAACGCCATCGGCAAGGAGACCCGATGGGAACTGCCGCTCGGCGGCGGTGCGACGGGTGTTCTGCTAGGGGTGATGTTCGAGCTGCTGCTACGGGGCCACGACCTGACATTGTGGGCGGCGAACGGAGCCGGGTCCACGATTCCGCTGGTTCCGTCCGGGCTGAAAGCGGCGCCGGCGCGATGGCTGGTGCGCCACCGCTACTACGAACCGCTCGCCAGCAGTGATCCGCCGTTGGAGGTGCCACCGACGCTGTCCCCGGGTGATAAGCGCTGGACGACGCTGGCCCAGCGGCAGCGTGTAGATGTATGCGCGCTACTCGCCGATCAGCCGAAGGAAAACGACGCCTGGAAAGTGACGGACGTTGTTCAGGCGATCCTGGCTGAGGCGGTACAGGCCGCGTTCGCCGAAGGACTTGCCCGCGGGGAGATCACCGATGGCGCTGCCGCCCGCACCTGGCTCTCCCTGGCGAGACACGCCGCTATTCCGGAAAACAGGCAGCTGGTGCGTCCGCTACCCGATCCGGAAGATCCGACGGTCGAGGAGTGGCGTAGAAAGGTTGTACGGCTCAGCCACGGCATGCACAAACCGGCGCCTCTACCTCCTGTCATCCGCACGATGCAGAACGAATGGGCGACCACTCAGCGGGCTGAGCGCTGCGTACTCCAAGCCTTCCCGGACTGGCCGGTCGCACCCCCGCCGCCGGCCGAACGGACGGTCGTCGTTCTACGGGCGTTGAGCCGGTCCGCCACACCCGACCAGGGTGAGATCGACGATCAGTTCCTGCTCGACCGTATCTCCGAGGCACTCGGCGCCGGGCAGGTGCTTTCGTTCGAGTTCGTCACCGACATGGCCAGGGTGACGGCCACCCGCGAAGGCGTGGAACGAATTTCGGTGACGGTCACCGACCCCAAGCTGCGACCGGACAATGTCGAGAAGTGCCGCGTTCAGCTGTTTGACGCACTGTTGGCAGAACCGCGCGCGGTGGTGGCGGACGAGGTCGCCGTACTGCTGCCGATCGGACGGAAAGCACTAATGGTAGCAGCGATCCTCGCAGGGATCGATTGGTCGCTGCACGCCGCGGTGCCGCTAACACTGCTGGTAGCGGAGGGTAATCATGGCCCTGACGGACTCGTCATCGAGACGACCCGGATAACGGCGGAGAAAACCAGACCGTTCGCCGTCCTGGGCCTTGACAGAGCCCTCGCCCATCTGGCTGCCGAGGCGCTGACCAGGCTCGACATCACGCTGGCCGGGCATCTGCTCCAACGCGGCTCCCGCACGCTTCAAGCCCTCGCCGTCGAGGTCAACGAGCTTCAGCGCAACGCCTTCGGCGTCCTGCCATCGAGCACCGACGCACAAACCTCCGGAGCTGAGGTGGCACATGCCCGCGCCCGGCTCGGACTGTGCCGCCAGATTGTCAAGTCCAACCCATGGGACGCCGCGTACCTTGCTCTTTCCACGCTCGACCACACGTTCCGCATGCCCAGTGAAACCAAGAATGCGACCGTGCATAAATTAGGTGAATTCGTGCTCATCCCGGACGAGGACTGGGTTCCAGTCGAATCAAATACAATGTCTCCTATAACGCCAGATCCTAAATCTTGGTACTATCTTGCACCGTGGAAAGCGGTCCGTAACGGCCAGGGAGCATGCCATGAGCTGAACAAGTTGCGAAACCGTCATCCGCTCTCGCACGGCTTCGTCGACAAAGCCACGCAGGATGAGAGGACCAAGCCAATCAGAGTTCCGGAACCCGCTTACGTCGCCAAGCTGTTGGACAAGGCGGACGCCGAGTTGACGGAAGCGCTCGCCGAGCGTTACCCATCGCTGATATTGGAAGATCGAGACGCTTTGGCAGGAAAGCTCGAGCGGCTGATCGGTGAGGTGCGAAAGTTCGCCGAGGGACCCAAGCCGATCGGGCAGTCGGGCGCCGCGGCGGAGTAGGTCGCAGCCAGCGCGGCAAAGGTGTTGACCGGTGCCCGCACCGGAACGATGTCGGCCAGCCTGCGGGGTGCGGCCAGCATCGCGAGTATCCGCAGCGCTGCGGTCACCGACGTGTCGTGATAGGCATCGAGGAATTCGGTTTCGGTCGGCGCCAGCGGCGTCCCGTCACGGCCGACCGGAGCGGGCACGGGAACCTGCCAGATTCGCGGACCTTCGGGCAGCAGGGCTCGCCATCCGGCCGTGAAGATCCGTACCTGCGCACGGGGCTTCCCGCCGAGGTCCGCGACGACGCCAAGCATGTCGTCCTCGGGAACAAGAAACACGACCCGCACGTCCTCGGGCGGCGAACCCAGCAGTCGGGCGGCCGGCGTCATGGGCGCGGGCTCCTGGGTGAGCACGTGTGCCCACACCTGATGCGGATTGCCGTCCGGTCGGGCCAGCGCGTCCCGCATCAACTCGTCGGCCAGCCGCCCGTCGAGCTGCCCACCGCTGGACAACGAACGAGCCAGCAGGGCGAAGCTGTCAAGACCCCAGCCGAGCGCGGCGGCTACCAGCGCGGCGACCGTGTACATCCCAGCCCACATGGGTCCGGTGAGAACGATGCCGTGAACACCGGGGACGTCGCCCGCGTGCGGTTCCGCCGCCCGCGGCGCGGCAAGCCGCGGCACGAAAAGCCGGCCCGCCGGCCATCGGGGTGCGGGCTCCGTGCCGAACGGGACATCGTCCCAGGTTGCACCGGTTCGCTCGAATGCCTTGGCAAACACCCGCTCCGCGTCGGCGCGGGTGGCGATACCGTCCCGACGTTCCAACAGGACGTAGTCGCCGACGCGGTAACGGCAGATCCTGCCCCGCCAGTGCGGCACGACTGTCACCGCCCAGTTACCCTGTTGAAGCGCCAACTCGGCGAACAGTGCTCCGCCGGCCTCCGGGTGCTGACGCTGCAGCAAGGCGCGCTGTCTGCGAACCCGCTGTTCAGCCGCGGCGAGGCGGCTCGCCATGCCGGCGATCGAATCCTCGACCAGCCCGAATGCTGCCAGCATCTCCAACGGGTGGACCCCGACCGCGTGGGCGAGTACGGGAATGGCATGTGGGTCCACAGCCGTGTCGTTCGCCAACCAACGACGGATCTTATCCGTAGTGGACGCCAGACCCAACTGTCCGGCGACCGCGGCGGTCAACGCCGGCAGGCTCATTCTTCTATGGCCGAGCGCCTTCTTCATCGCGTCGGCCCAGTGAGCCTGCTCCGGCCTGGAGTTCACCGGCGTCGGCATAGCGAGCGGCTGGTAGCGCCCGGAGGCATCCGGCGATAGCACCCGAACATCATCCCGCACCCGTGCTGGCAGGTGTTCACCCCACCACCGCTGACAGGTCACGCCTGCGAGACAGTAACCGGGGCCTGCCACAGACCTCATGCCAGGCAGGCGTAAGTGACACAGCCTCCGCGGAACCTCGGGCCGTTCTTGAGCCGCGTCGTAGGAGCGGATTCCTACGGTCTGGCACGCGATGCGCTCGTGCTGCATGCCGTGCCTACGGCCGGAAGCGGACAGGACCTCGACAACCGGGATGGGCTGGTCGCCGGTGGATCATCGAACACTCCAGCGATCCACAGAGGCGCATACCGAAGTATGATCCAAGCATGTCTGCTACCACCCGCATCACGATCACGCTACCCAGCGACCAGGTCGCCGAGCTGAAAAAGATCACGGACAATGTTTCCGGATACGTCGCCGCAGCTGTCGCGCGCCAGATCCGACACCGGCTACTCGTCGACGAGCTTCAGCGCTACCAGGAGGAATCCGGCGCGTTCACGCAGGAGGAGCTGGCCGAGGCGCGGGCCAAACTCGACGCCGCAGACATCACCGAAGGCACGACAGCGTGACAAAGCGCATCGAAACGGTCATCCTGGACTGCGCGGGACTGTCCGCCTGGATCGCTCAAGATCGAAAGGTCGCCGCCATCCTCCAGATCTTCAGCGAAATGGAGTCCGACCTCATCATCAGCGCCAACACAATCATCGAGGTCAGCCACGCGGGCGTGAACATCCCTCGGCTGAACTGGCTGCTCTCGCGGATCAAGGTCGAACCGGTCACCAAGGAGACCGCGACGGCTTCCGCGCAGCTACTCAAGAAAGCCAATCTGCACGGCCACAGATACGCGATCGATGCCACAGTGGTCGAGGCCGCACTGCGGCAGCCTCGACCGGTCGCCATGCTGACATCGGATATCAACGACATGTCCAGGCTCTGCGGCGATCAGGTACATCTGATCGCCGTCTGAATCAACCCCGTGCACCGGCGTCAATCCCTCCATGGATGATTGCAGATCGGATCGCCGTGGAGCTGCTTGGCCTGCCGGTCGCCGACGTTTCAATCCCTCCAGGGATGATCACAGACCCGGTAACCGTGAGCTGCACCCCGCCGAGGAGGAGGTTTCAATCCCTCCAGGGAGGATCACGGACCAGGATCGGCGAGGTCGGTGAGGTTTTCCCAAACGTTTCAATCCCTCCAGGGATGATCACAGACCTCCCCCCGCTGTCAGGTCGGCGCGCACAAGGAACAGTTTCAATCCCTCCAGGGATGATCACGGACACGGGTCGGGCTACTACCGGTTCTACCTGCCGTAGTTTCAATCCCTCCATGGATGATCACGGACCCGTGACCCGTCCGAGGGAAAAGGGCTTGTGCGGGCGTTTCAATCCCTCCAGGGATGATCACGGACAGGTAGTGACCGCCAGCCGGAACAACAAGGCGGGGTTTCAATCCCTCCAGGGATGATCACGGACGACGAACGCTGTCGGGGTCACCCGGGACGCCGTCCGGTTTCAATCCCTCCAGGGATGATCACGGACCAGCTATGAGGCGTATTGGCGCCCTGTATGGAAGCCGGTTTCAATCCCTCCAGGGAGGATCACGGACACGTCGTGATTCTGCCCGGTGCACGTGGCGGGAAGTTGTTTCAATCCCTCCAGGGATGATCACGGACGTCGCTGATAGCCGGGACGGCAGGCGTAACCCCCGGTTTCAATCCCTCCAGGGATGATCACGGACTGCCGGCGGGGACGTCCTGGCCGCTACGAGACGGGTTTCAATCCCTCCAGGGATGATCACGGACGAGCGCGGCCGAGCTCGCCGGGATGGTGCGCACCGCGTTGTTTCAATCCCTCCAGGGATGATCACGGACCCGTCAGATGACCGCGGGCGGCTATCCGGTGACGAGTTTCAATCCCTCCAGGGATGATCACGGACCGTGCCGCTCATGCGCCGCTACCGGTTGGGTGTTTCAATCCCTCCAGGGATGATCACGGACGCGATCATCCGAGAGGATGTGGACCTACCGGACGTTTCAATCCCTCCAGGGATGATCACGGACAAGGACCGGCGCACCGCCCCGTTCCGCACCCACTAGTTTCAATCCCTCCAGGGATGATCACGGACCGCGCCCTTGCCGCCAAGGTGCAGACCACCGGCCGCCGTTTCAATCCCTCCAGGGATGATCACGGACCTCCGCCGGAACGGTTATCCGGGGCTGGTGGAGTTTCAATCCCTCCAGGGATGATCACGGACAGTGTAGCTCCCGGCGCCGTCGGTGGCCACCGCGTGTTTCAATCCCTCCAGGGATGATCACGGACCGAAGGCCAGTAGCAACCGGGCGACCTCGTCTTTTTGTTTCAATCCCTCCAGGGATGATCACGGACGTTCATCCCGGGTGGATGGTATGACGGTGTTGCCGATGTTTCAATCCCTCCAGGGATGATCACGGACCGGCGCAGGGATCCAGGCGGACAGCGCAGATCGAAAGTTTCAATCCCTCCAGGGATGATCACGGATCGAACCAGTGATGACCAGCAACCAGAAGAGGACCGCAGCGTTTCAATCCCTCCAGGGATGATCACGGACGTCACTCTGCCACGATCGCGACTTGCGTACAGCCGCGTTTCAATCCCTCCAGGGATGATCACGGACCCGACCGTGGCAGACAGCCGGCAGCGGACCTCGGTGTTTCAATCCCTCCAGGGATGATCACGGACCGGTCCGTCGTACTCACCCCCAGCTCGTCTACGGTCGTTTCAATCCCTCCAGGGATGATCACGGACCGGGGCGATCTACCGCTGCGGGGCCCACAACCGCCTAGGTTTCAATCCCTCCAGGGATGATCACGGACCCCGGTCACCGTCACGCTCATGACCGGCCCGGAAGGTGCGTTTCAATCCCTCCAGGGATGATCACGGACCTGCACGGGCAATACGGCTGCGGGCTGGCTTGGCACGTTTCAATCCCTCCAGGGATGATCACGGACCGGGGATTGGGCCGGCCGGGTTCTGACGATCCGCGCGTTTCAATCCCTCCAGAGATGATCACGGACAATGGAGTCGCAACCAGCCGATAGAAATCGGCCCGCAGTTTCAATCCCTCCAGGGATGATCACGGACTGGCGCGCTCCTCGGGGTCCGCCAGCAGCCGACCACGTTTCAATCCCTCCAGGGATGATCACGGACCTGCACGGGCAATGCGGCTGCGGGCTGGCTTGGCACGTTTCAATCCCTCCAGGGATGATCACGGACGGACCGGCGGGGCGCAGACCGTCGTTGCTCGCACGTTTCAATCCCTCCAGGGATGATCACGGACCCGGTAATGATCACCAGGTTTGTCGTGACCTTAGCGGGTTTCAATCCCTCCAGGGATGATCACGGACCCTCGGCGCGGAGGACAGCTTGGTCTATCCCGTCAGCGTTTCAATCCCTCCAGGGATGATCACGGACTCTCGTCACAGGTCCGGCATCCTTCGTCACGGTGAAGGCGTTTCAATCCCTCCAGGGATGATCACGGACACTGGAATCAGAATTGAATGCATTGTTTTGCCCGCCGTTTCAATCCCTCCAGGGATGATCACGGACGCGTGCCGCTCGGCACCACTGGCGGTGTCTACCTGTTTCAATCCCTTCAGGGATGATCACGGACCCGTACAGCAGCCCATCGACCACGTTGCGGTCGTGTTTCAATCCCTCCAGGGATGATCACGGACCCGGGCCATCAGAAGCAGGCGCCCGCGCTGCGGCTGCGGTTTCAATCCCTCCAGGGAGGATCACGGACTGATCGCGGTGGGCGTGGGTCTGCTCCCTGCGTTGTTTCAATCCCTCCAGGGATGATCACGGACCGGTATCCGGAGGGCCGCTCAGGGCAGGTGCAAGGGTGTTTCAATCCCTCCAGGGATGATCACGGACCCGGCTTGTCCAGGGGCAACCCCCTGCATAAGCCCGTTTCAATCCCTCCAGGGATGATCACGGACCATCGACGACGACCGACGCAATCACCCGATCATCATGTTTCAATCCCTCCAGGGATGATCACGGACCAGGCGCTCGCCTGGTCGCTGCTCTGGCCGCCGGAGCCGTTTCAATCCCTCCAGGGATGATCACGGACGTGCCGGACTCGGTTGGCTTCGCGCCCACGTCGCGTTTCAATCCCTCCAGGGATGATCACGGACCCGGGATCAGGTCTGCTGCGCCTGCTACCCGCCGCGTTTCAATCCCTCCAGGGATGATCACGGACGGTCGCCCCCATCGTGGCCGGAACGTGGTCCACCCTGTTTCAATCCCTCCAGGGATGATCACGGACCAGGCCAAGGACCATCGTGTTACCCGCCCGGACTGGTTTCAATCCCTCCAGGGATGATCACGGACGGCCAGGAACAGGGTGGCGGCTGCCACGACCTTCGTTTCAATCCCTCCAGGGATGATCACGGACCGCTGCGTCCAACTGCTACCAGACCTCGCAGATGTGCCGTTTCAATCCCTCCAGGGATGATCACGGCCAGGTTCACCGAACTGACGGCGCAGGCCAACGGAGCGTTTCAATCCCTCCAGGGATGATCACGGACCTATCTCCAGAATGGCACTCTCAGCTCGTCTCAAGGGTTTCAATCCCTCCAGGGATGATCACGGACCGGTGTTGGATCAGCCATAATCTACCCTCCCGCCTGCTGGTTTCAATCCCTCCGGGGATGATCACGGACTGGCGTGGGATACGGCGCTTAGGCTGCGTGGGGAGCTGTTTCAATCCCTCCAGGGATGATCACGGACGACTCCACCCGTGGCGCGGGATGGGAGGGACCTGGCGTTTCAATCCCTCCAGGGATGATCACGGACCCCGGCTGTAGATCCACTATTCCACCCGGAAGGTCCTGTTTCAATCCCTCCAGGGATGATCACGGACATGACTTTCGCCGCATCCGCAAGCGGCGTGACCGGTTTCAATCCCTCCAGGGATGATCACGGACCACCTTCGTCCAGCCATACCCCACGCCGATCACACGTTTCAATCCCTCTAGGGATGATCACGGACATAGATAAAGAATTCGCCCAAATACACAATTGTCGGTTTCAATCCCTCCAGGGATGATCACGGACAGCCCTTTTTGGCTATCAGGTCTGTCATTGTTTCGTGTTTCAATCCCTCCAGGGATGATCACGGACTTCAACGGGTTAACTCATGCGGAGATGGCCATTTGGTTTCAATCCCTCCAGGGATGATCACGGACTTGCTTTCACGGATGTTGCGGCCGATCGGGTGCCGGGGTTTCAATCCCTCCAGGGATGATCACGGACCAGTCGGCGGGCGACGGTCGCGGGCGTCCGCCCGTGTTTCAATCCCTCCAGGGATGATCACGGACCGCCCGGTTTGTTGATCGGACCGCCCGTCCGTACTCGTTTCAATCCCTCCAGGGATGATCACGGACTCCGTGGATCCGAAGTCGATGCAGGTCGCACCGCCGTTTCAATCCCTCCAGGGATGATCACGGACCGTTCACCAACGGGTCGTACCTCAAGTACATGCCAGGTTTCAATCCCTCCAGGGATGATCACGGACCAGCGACTCGGCGCGGCCTTGCGCGCGGCCGGTGTGTTTCAATCCCTCCAGGGATGATCACGGACGACTCGCCATGGCGCGCACCCGTCTCACCCTGGCCTGGTTTCAATCCCTCCAGGGATGATCACGGACCACACGCGTTCCGCCATGGTGGCCTGGTCGTCATGTTTCAATCCCTCCAGGGATGATCACGGACGCGAAGCAGTCAGGTACAGAACTGTCCGGTACGCGTTTCAATCCCTCCAGGGATGATCACGGACTGCTGCTCTGCCGGACGAAGCCGTCCAGCTCCTGCGTTTCAATCCCTCCAGGGATGATCACGGACGTGATCTTTGTAAGGGATGTGTCAAACATCATTGCCGGTTTCAATCCCTCCAGGGATGATCACGGACGAGCCTGCATCTCGGCACGGAACGCCCGGAGCTCAAGTTTCAATCCCTCCAGGGATGATCACGGACCCTACCCTCGCCGCTTGGGCATGTACCCGGCCGCAGGTTTCAATCCCTCCAGGGATGATCACGGACAGGACCCCGCCGGTCGGTTTGCCGTGCGCGCACCAGGGTTTCAATCCCTCCAGGGATGATCACGGACAACACAGACATCCGCATACCGCACGTCCACGGACGGCGTTTCAATCCCTCCAGGGATGATCACGGACACCGCACGGTTCATGCCGGACGGATCCGGCCGGTTGTTTCAATCCCTCCAGGGATGATCACGGACCCCCTTTAGGGGGGGTTGGCTGGTCTGGGCAGGTTTCAATCCCTCCAGGGATGATCACGGACACGATCAAGTCGCTCTCGACAGGTTACAATCTCAAGTTTCAATCCCTCCAGGGATGATCACGGACACTTTTGGACGCCGGTGCCGTTCGGCCGGGATGCCCGGTTTCAATCCCTCCAGGGATGATCACGGACCGGGTGCGGCCGACACCCAACCGCGTCCGGATCTCACGTTTCAATCCCTCCAGGGATGATCACGGACCTACGCCGAGCTAGAGCGGCGCGCAGACCTCATCGTTTCAATCCCTCCAGGGATGATCACGGACTCGCGGTATCCGCCGGCGCAGCGGCCATCGTGTCAAGTTTCAATCCCTCCAGGGATGATCACGGACTGGCTGAGCAACCCGCATAACTGGCTACGGATTGTGTTTCAATCCCTCCAGGGATGATCACGGACACGTGTCCGCGAGATGGCTACGGCGCTGGACGCACGTTTCAATCCCTCCAGGGATGATCACGGACCGCCGCACGGGTCGAGATCACCGCTACCGGAATTGGTTTCAATCCCTCCAGGGATGATCACGGACACGGCGACCCCGCACGCTGAGGGCCTGGAGCTCAAGTTTCAATCCCTCCAGGGATGATCACGGACTCGTCCAACGTTGGACGCCTGCGTTTTCGTCTCTGCGTTTCAATCCCTCCAGGGATGATCACGGACCCGAAGATAAACTCGCAGGTCACAGGCGGTTTGCGGGGTCGATCCGGGGCCTGTTCTGCAGCGGTCCGGCGGTAGTGCAACGCCGCAGGTCAGAGCCTTGATCGTCATTCTAGAGGATGGAGTCCTGGTTGCCCGTCTCGCGTCCGAGCCACTCGGTCTCCACCAGGTGCGGCGACCGCGTCCGGTAGACCCGGATGCTGTCATAGTCGAGATCAAGATGGGCGCGAAGGGCTGCGAGAAGCGCTCGGTACTGCGCGGCGGACAGCTCCCCTTCGAAAACGCTGCGCTGTGTCCAGTTCAGATACTTGCGGCAGGTCTTGAGGACGACCGGGTTGCGTTCGGCCGCGGTGTCGTAGACGAGCACGACGAACATGCGTCACCACCAGGGCCGGAACGGCTTGTAGGGGGTGTCCTCCAGACAGAGGCGGACAAGCTTGAGGGCCTCGAAGTGGATGAGCTCCTCGTAGGAGACCTTGCGGCGCAACGTCCGATGGTAGACGGTCGTGGCGAGCTCTTCACGGATCATGGTGGCAACCTTCTTACGGCCGTCACGGCTGAGCGAAGCCTTGCCGACGTCGCTTTCGAAGTCGGAGGGACGCAGGGTTTTCTGCGCGGCGGCGCGGCGCAGCAGGCGTTCGGCGAACAGCGGTTTGAACGGTTCCGCCAGATCGAGAGCGAGGGTGTTGCGGCGGCGGTCGGTGTCGGCGTGCAGAAACCCGAGCGCCGGGTGTAACGGAGTGCAGCGGATGGCAGTGAGGAGGCGGGCGTAGACGATGCTGTTGACGTAACTGATGAAGGCGTTCCCGGCGTTGCTCGGCGGGCGGCGGGTACGGCCGTCGAGGCGCAGCCAGGCGGGCAGGATCGTGTCGAACACGCCCCAGGCCGTCCGGCGGAAGTTCCCCTCGGCGCCCATGAGCTGCTCAGCACTGTGACAGTCCGGGAGCTGGGCGGTAAGGGTATCCAGGGCGCGATCGAGATGTTCGGTGTCCAGCGCCCAGCGCACATTCGCCGCGGTCGTGGCTACCAGCGAGCGGGCGACTGCGACCCGTCGCTCCGGGTCCGCGGTGAGGGCAACCTGGCAGCGGACCACCTGAGCCGACGACATGTCCTCATCCGGTGTCACGGCGCCCGCATAGTTGCCGTAGTGGTCCAGGATGTGGACCATCACACCGTGCCGGCCCAGCAGCGACACCGCCGCGGTGTTGATGTCGACGTGGTCGAAGGTCACCAGGTCACGGACGTCGGTGATCGGGACGTGGATGGGGCTGGTGTCGGCCCGTTCGATGCGCAGGCTGTTGTCCTCACGGCGGATGCGGCACGGTTCGGTCAGCCAGTAGGTACGGCCGGCCGCGCTCATGCCTGGCGCCAGGATGCCCGGCGATGGTTGGTCATATGAACTACCCCCAGCAGTAGTCGATGTAGGAACAGCCGCGGCACCGGCGGCGCTCCAGCCGTGGCGGTATCGACGGCGCGGCGATGATGGCTCGGGCCTGCCGCTCGGCGTCCAGCGCGGTGGCACGGGCCTGGTCGTCCCAGATCACGGTGACCGTCCGGCGGATCAGCGGGTAGTGGACGGTCCCGCCGCGCACGTGGACCCCGCGCCGTTCCAGGAGCAGGCAGTAATGGCGGACCTGGGCCTCATGGTCGGCTGACGGGGCGCGGGAGGACTTGGTCTCGTGGACGACCGCGCCGGTGGTGACCCAGTCGATCTTCGCCTCGCCGAGGTCGATGTCGCGACGGCGAGTGTAGGTGGTGTCATCCACAACCTCACCGAAGGCGACCAGATCGCTGGAAGCCTCCGGACGGTAGCCGCGCATGTAGAGCCAGAGCTGACGTGGGCAGTGCAGCAGGTACTTGATGTGAACCCCGCCGAGCCCGCCATCGGCGGCGTCGCTCACAGCCTTGCCAACATCGCTCACAGGACGGTGTCCACGGGCACGGCCGGTTCACGACCGCCGCCATCCTGGCCGGCGGTCAGATCCAGCCCCGCATCCGACGTGTACGGGAGGTCGACCACGGCCAGTTTCAGTGCCCGGTCGAGGTGGGCACGCTGGTCACGCACCAGCCCGGCATACTGCCCGAATCGGATGGGGATGAGCAGCCCTTCGGCGAGCAGCGGGTCGCCGTCGCGTTTGTCTGACAGCGTCCGATAGTCGTCGACGTCGTCTTTGTGCAGGACATGCATGGTGTCGAAGCCCTCGTCGAGGCGTTCGGCGAACTCGCTGCGGTCCTCGAAGGGTTTGCAGAAGGTCAGGAATGCGGCGCTGAACTCCTCGCGCGCCTCACGCGCGGTCTGTGCCCACCGCTGGCCCCAATCCGTGGCGTAGACGTCCGCCAGCCACGCGTCGATGGTGTGCTCCGAGATCCTCGGATCGCCGGTCACGGTGCGTTGCATGGCTGCCCATGCCGCGCCCAACGCCTCCTCCTCGTAGGGCAGGTGGGCGGATACCGCGTGAACGCGGAACTCGACAGGCCCGTCCGGATGGCATCCGCGCCGGTTGACTCGGCCGGCGCGTTGGGCGACCGCTTCGATCGGGGCGAGTTCGCTGACCCCGCGGTCGAAGTCCAGGCACAGCGACACCTCCAGCACCTGAGTCGACACGACGAGCCCGCCGCGCCCCTCCCGCACCGCCGGCTCGCCTGGCCCCCGCTCGGGATACCGGGCGCGGATTCGCTGTTCGATCGCGGCGCGGTCGCGGGCCTTGAACCGAGAGTGCAGCAGCAGGGCCGCGTCATCGTCACCTGGATGAACGTCGCGGACGGCCGGTGCCAGCGCATCGAACAGAGCCTGAGCGGTGCGGACGGTATTGGCCACGACCAGGACGCTGCGCCCCTCCACCAACCAGCCGGTGATGGCCGCCAGGCTCGCCGGCGAGGTGATCGGCTCGTCGTCGAGGACGAGCCGATGGCGGTCCGGCGCGGTGCCCGGGGCAGCGTGCACGACCGTCACCGGTTGACCGAGGCTGTCCCCGACCAGGAGGCTCTCTTCGACCAGCTCGATCATCGGTGGAGCGAGGGTGGCGGACAGCACCGCGATCCGACTCCCGAGTCGCGCCCACAGCTGCAGCGCCGCGCAGATCCGGCCGAAGGTGACCGGATCGTAGGCATGCAGTTCGTCCAGGACGAACAAGGCGTTTGCCTGCTCCAGCAGCACCGCGGAGTACCGCGGCCCGGCGATCGCCGCCCGCAGCAGCTGGTGCGGGGTGGCGACGCGTACCCGCTGCGCGAACAGCCGCATCGCCCCCGCGCGGGCGCGAGCCTTACGGGCATCCTCGACGCTGGGGGCGCAGTCCTCCGCCACGGCCCGGGTGAGCAGGGTGCGGGCGGCGGTGGAGTGCAGCACCCCGATGTCAGGACGGTCCTCGCCCGGTGGCGGATCGAGCCCGAGGGTGAACCGGTCGACGGCCGCGTCGATGGACGCCCGGTAGGGCAGCACCCAGATCAGTCGTGGTCGCCCCGGCATCGTCGCGAGCTGGGTGGACGCCCAGGCCAGGCCTGCTTCGGTCTTGCCGCTGCCGGTCGGCGCGGTCAGGACCAGATGCCCGGCGGTCGCCGCGGCCCGCCGCTGATGATCATACGGCGTGGCCAGCCGGTCGAGGAAGTGCCGCGGTAGAGGCATGTGCCGTTGCAGCGGCACATGGGCGGACCCGGAATGATCGGCCAGGGTGACCGCGCCCTGCAGCAGCACCGCCAGCAGGCCCGCATCCGGAGTGACCGCGTCGATCCAGGCGTCCTGCGTCCCGGCGAACAGGTCCCGGGCCCGCTGCCACAGGCGCCGGCCGTCCGGTGGCGGGAGCGTCGCCGCAAGCTGGTCGGCAAACCAGGCGAGCAGCTCGGCGTGCCGCGCCGGGGTGACCTGGATGCGGGGTTCGTCGCCGAACGCGTCCGGGTTGCGGCCGAACCGGCGTTCCCAGCCGCCGTCGTACGGGTACCTGTCGGCTAGGCCGTCGCCGAGGCCACCGCTGACCGTCAGCGGCTTGTGATGGAAGGCGACGCCCGTCGCGGTCATGAGTCGATCATGATCGGGCTGGCCGGCGGTGAGCAGGTCCACATAGGCCAGGGAGAACACCTCGTGCCGCTCGCCCCACGACGCCTTGCGCACCCGCAGCTGCCGTTGGAAACCGGCGGCGATCTTACCGGCGTCGTGGAGCAGGGCTGCGTGCTCCACCCAGGTCCAGAAACGCGGTTCGGCGGCGATCGGCCCGGCCGGGCCGATACGGTCGGCGACCGCGCGAGCGGCGTCGCGTACCACAGCCGAATGCTCGGTCAACAGCTCCGGCTGGCCGTGCGCGGAGCCGGTCGCGGACTTCGCGAGCACCTGGTCGAGCTCGCCGTGACCGCCGGCGCTGTCGGCCCTGTCCGCGCCGGCCGCCCGGTCCACGCCAGCGACGCTGTCCGCGCTGTCCGCGCCATGGAGCCAGACCGCCTCGCCGGTGCCCTCGTCGCGGTAGGCACCGCGAACCTCCTGGTACCCCGCCGGTGTCGGGCACCACAGGAAGGAGCCGTATTCGGTACGGAAGCGATCGGTGCTCACGGTTTCGGCGAGCCGGATCGACACCGCCTCGGGCGCGCCGTGCCCGTCCAGCGGGGCCAGGGCATGACCGACGACGGCCTTGCCTGCGGGGTGCAGCACCGTCCAGCAGGGTCGGCCATGCAGGTGGACCAGGTCCTGGGACCGGCCCAGCCGCAACCCCCAGGTCGGGCGACGCAGCGCGGCCTCAATCCGGCGGCCGTCCGCACCCGGAATCCACAAGATCACACGTACACCGGCGAGGAACGGCCGTTCCCGGACGGTGGCACCACCCTTGCCCGGACGGACCCGGCCGCCGATCGCGGGGTTGCTCCCGTCCGCGGCGATCGGATGATAGGTCTCCAGATCGGTAGCCTCACCGGCGGCGCTGGCCGCCACCCCCAGCCGGACCGGTTCGTCAGGCCGACCGGTGGCCGCCGCCAGCATCCCCCGCACCGTCGACAAAGCGGGCACAGGAAGGCATCGGGTGACCCCGGGAAACATCGGGTCGCGAAACGACGCGACCGGCGCGAACAGCTCGACCCGCAGCGCCCCGATCGAGTCCCGGGGATCGGCCACCGTGGTCACCGGGCCGGGTCGTCGAACCAGGCGTCGTGCTGCCCGGAGCGGACCCGTGCGGCCAACGCCAGGAGCACCGTCCGCGGATGATCGATCACAACTGTGCCGGCGGTGATCTCCTCGGCGAGGTCAGCCTCGAACTGCTTACGCAGGACGTCCCGGAAACCCGGCCGCCAGCCGACGAGCACGGGCGGTTCCCATTCGCCCTGCCACGCGGCCAGTTCCCCGCGGAGCACGTCACCGCGGACCTGAAGACCGGTGCCGTCCGCCGCGCCGTCGATCACGAAACCGAGTGGGTTCACCCCACCTGCCATCGGCACCATCACAAGCAACGCCGGGACGCGGTCACCGTAGTGCAACGCCTTTTTCGCACCCCCGGCAAGCTCCGCCAGCCCCTCGAACAGGACCGCGACCCGTTCCCGCCGCGGCGCCAGCGGCAGGCGAACCGCAGTATGATCACGAAATGTCTGCGTGGTGGCACCCGCCTGTACCGCCGACGCGACAGCGAGCGCCGTCTTCTCGTCGAGGTAGTTCGCCCGTCCCGACCCGTTCGCGGCCTGCAGGGTGAACGTGCCCACCCGAGGGACATCGAGCAGGAACGGTGCCGCGAGGTCGGCGGTGTAGAACTCGTGCGCGTGCAGGACGGGATCGGAAATGTTCCGGGACATCACCCCGAAATCCTCGGTCGGGCGCACCGGCTCGACGGCGAGGAAAGTACCGACCATGAACGGGGTATCCCGCACGGTCGTGGCCGCGTCGTCGGATCTCGCCGTGGCTTTCATGTAACCGAACAGGTCGTCGTCGACGTACTGAATGGGGTCCGCGGCCGTGGTCGCCTTCTGTGCCTTGCCCTGCGCCTTGCCGACCCGCTCGGTCGGCGACGGCACCGATCCGGCGGCGGTCATCGTGTCCCGCAGCCAGCGGCGGAACGCCTGCGCGGACACGTACGGGTAGTCCCGGCCGCGGATCCGGGTCTTCTTCACCCTGCCGGTCGTCCCGTCACCGGCACCGTTGTTCGGTGCGCCCGCCTCCACCGCGAGTACCATCTTGCCTGCCAGAAACGCCATCAGGCGTACCCCCCGTCACTGTCGTCATCGTCTTCGTTGGTATCCCGGCCGAACCCCACCAGCGGCCCGTCCCGCTCGTCGGGTTCCTCGGATTCGTCCTTTGTTCCGATAGCGGCGCCACGCGCGACCAGCTCGGCGACCACCTCGAAGAACAGCTGCCCTCGCAGCCGCCAGCCCTGTGACGTCGATGCCAGCAGCGGCCCGGTCACCCCGGTGATGTCTGACGGACGACGCCCGTCGAGCAGCAGCCGCGCGCTCGCCTCCATCAGCAGGCGTTGCAACGCGAACGTCCGCCCGGCCGCCCTCCGATACTCGTTGAACCGCCCACGCGGATTCTTCTCGGCCGTGATCCAGTCGACCAGCAGTCCGGTGACAGGTTTCAGATCACCCGTATCCATTCCACACATCTCCCTCACGTACAACGCGGATAAAGCCTGCCAAGCGCGCAGGGTTGATCCCGACGTCTTCTCGACCGATTCACGGCGGTTGAACAGTTCGACCAACAGCCGGTCCCGGTGGGCGTTGACCGGATCGAACAAGGTGCGGGCAATGGCGTCGCGGCCGCTGCGGACGACCGTTCCGTCCGCAGCGCGCCGGGTCATCGCACGTTCGAGCCGGCGCCAGCCACGGTAGGCGGCGGGTTCCGTCGGCAGCGCACGCAGGAATCGCACAACCGCAAGGCGGGTAGCCGTGACACGCAACCACGGCTCCTGATTGTCATTCTTGAACATCCACAAGGTGGTGGCAACCGGTCGCGGTTGCGTCTCGGGCCGCCTCGCGTAGGTTCGCAACGCCCACAACGTCACCGTTTCCGGCGAGGAATTCGACGACAGGGAGCTGAATCCGGCCTGCTGGATCCGGGCGGCGCGCTCGCAGTTCGTCGTGACATAGTCCCGCTCGATCAGGTCGTTGTCGCAGGTCAGCACGGTCGCGGACCCTGCCGTCACCGCGGCGCCGTACGGCATCGCCCACACCGCGATGCGGCACGCCCGGCACACCGGCCAGCCGGCTACGCCCGGCGGCAGTGTGTTGCGGAACTTGGTGGTGTCGAACATCGGCAACATCGACTTCGCCCACAGCGTCCCAGCCATCGCACCGCAGAACACACACGGCCGTAGCGTGTCCGCCGCTCGATCCACGGCGAAGAACCGTTCCACCTCACCGGTCAGGACGGCCGCGTCCCGGGGCCGGCTCGCGTGGGTCGGTTTCGCGTTCGGGAACAGCGCGTACAGAACCTTCCACCAGTCATAAGCCGGATGGTCCTTGGCCGCCGTGGATGCCCGCACGACGTCCCGCACGATCCGGGCCGCGACAGCGTCGAGATCTGCCGCGGTCACCTCATCGGGACGGTCGCGGCCCGCAAGGGTCGTCACCGCCCACGCGCCGCTCCGCTGGATCGGATGATGCGTACAGGCCAGCACGTCCGTCCGTAACTGCTCGCCGGAATACGGTGGTCCGGTCACCGGATCCAGCCGAATCCCTGGTTCGTGTTGAGCCCCAGGCCCCATTCATAAAGGGCGTCGAGCAACGCAGGATCGGCATGTACGCGCAGCTGGACGGTACTTCCGTGGCGAGGTGCATGCTGCACCAGGAACTTCCGCGGATGCCCGTACCCAACAACGTCAAGCTCGACGTCGTTGGGTAGACCCAGCACGTCCGCCTTATGCCGCAGGTTGTGGCACAGCTGCTCCACATACCGCGAATCGTCGGGGTGGATGAACCTGTCCTCGACCTTCACCAGCACCGGTGTCACCGTCGAAAAGACGGCTTCCCCCGAACTGTGATCGGGCGTCGGTTCGAGCTGCACACCCCGCACCCGCAACGCAACCGTGCCCCAGCGGATTTCCGTACGTCCCGCGATACCTGCCAGCAGCGCCGCGGCCACCCGAGGCACCGGCGAGCCGAACCAGACCGAACCGTCGCCGGATGCGCCGTACACGCCGGTGCGCCGGCCCGCCCCGCGGAAACACGGCGACGACAGACCCAGCGGACGCAGCGAGCTGCCCGCATAGCCGTGGTCGTGCAGCTCGACCGCCAACGCCTCATCCTGGGCGCGGATCAGATCGTAGGCCACCCCACGCGCAGGGCTGAACACCTGTTGCCACGGAATGCTGTCCACGTCCGCGGCGACATCCACCCGAAATCTCATCCGACTCCCCCGATCCTGCATGCCGTGGTCTTGTCCGTGCTCGGCGCTGAGCTCCCGTACCCGCCAAGCCGCCCTCAACGCCGCCCTCATCCATCAGGTACTGACGGACGACCGGGACGACAGCCTCCCACCCGCCGATCCGGCTCCGCACGCCGGGCGAGCGGATCATAACCATCGGATAAGACGCAGACCCGTCCGCACTACCCGACCGACATCATGTACATAGTGCTATATGTCAGCAACACTCCGATGTATGCTGTGAAGCAAACGTGCCGTCCGAACCCAGCAGGGAGTGGCACCATGACCAGGGTGATGGTGCGAGATGAACCGTCGACCACGCAGCCGGATGTGGATGGTCGGGCGTGCTCCCCGTTTACCGGTCTCGCCGGCGAGCCGCTCGGCGACGCCGATCTGCGGCGCTGGCCCTTCGGCATCGGCGCTGTCGAGACCCGCGACGGCGTCACGTTCTTCCGCTCCCGCCACCCGGATGGCTTCACCCCGGACGACCTGCGCCGGACTCCGGCGGATGGCCGGCGGTACGAGCTGGTCGACGGCACCATCGTCGTGAGCCCGTCCCCGGGTTACGCCCATCAGCTCGCGGTCGCGCACCTGCTCGCCCGGCTCGTCAGCGCACAGACCGGGGCCGCTCGGGCGCTTCCCGCACCCTTCGATGTCACACTGGCGACCGGCCGCGTCCTTCAGCCCGACATCGTCGTCCTGGCGCATCCCAAGGCGAAGATCCCGCTTCTCGCGGTCGAGGTGCTGTCCCGGTTCGGGCGGAGTTATGACCGACGGGACAAATTCGACGAGTACGAGACGGCCGGCGTCCCGTCCTACTGGATCGTCGATCCGGACGTCCCGGCGGTCTTCGTCTTCGAACTCGCCAAGGGCCGCTACGAGCAGGTCGCCTATGCCGAGGGCCCGGCAAGGTGCACCGTAGAACGCCCGTTTCCGTTGAGCTTCTCCCCAGCCGACCTACTGGCCTGAGCCAAGGGACGATCGATGACTGCTTGTGATCCGGAGTCACTGGCGGAGACTCTGGCCATCCTGTCGGATGCGACGACGGTCCGCAGGCTGGCCGAGTCCGAACACGAACTGGCCCGCGGGGAAATCATCACCGAAGAGGACCTCGCCACCGCGCTTGCTGCCGAAAGATAGCAGCGATCGGGTAATCAGATTATTACCCGTGTACTCTGTGGTTCTTGAAGACCATCCACTGTGATGGCTGTTGCCATGCCACGAACGAGGTGCCATGTCCCGCCACCTGAACACGCCCGTCCTTCACGAGACGGATCAAGCACGCCGGATGCCGGTGGTGGCCGTAGTGGACGCCTGGAACCTGCGACGACAGGTTATGACCGCCTTCGGAAAGCCACGGCACGCGACGGTACCCGGCATGATCGGCGCTCTGCGTTCGTATGGTTTCGAGGTCAAGGAAGTCTGCTTTGGCCTCGCCACGGAACCGGTCCGGCATGGCAACGACCGCAAAGGGCCGAGCGCGAGGTTTGTCGACGCCCTGAACAAGAACCGAGCCGCCAAGGAACGTTGGGAGAAGGACTCACGGGCAAAAGTTCTCGATGGGCGCCTCACCGACAGAACCGACGACGGCAAGGTCGGTGACGGCCAGCCGACCGAAAAACTGGTCGATGTCCTCTGCGCTGTGGAGATCTGCCGACTGGCAGTCGCCATGCGGGATGGAGAGCACCAGGCCCGCGGGATCATTTCCGTCAGCAGGGACATGGATATCATCCCCGCATATCACTTTGCCGAAGAAGCCGGTATCCCGATCTGGGCGGCAGCCCATGACGGCGTACAGTGGCGACACGATGACCATCGATGGTTATTGCTGGACGAGGAGGCACTTGCCACAGCGGTAGATCTTCGCACCGAGCCTCGTGGGCATAAACTACGAATGATCATTGCCCGAACCTGCATTGCCGACACACCACAGACAATGAACATTGACTACATCGATGAAACCACTCATCGGATCATGCTCAGTGGACCGGAATGCCGGCTCGGTAGCATTCCCGTTGATCGCCTGCCGGGCAAGGCCCTGCCGGGACGACGCGTAGATCTCTGGCCGGTCGGCGTCGACCTGGGTCGGGGGCGAAACGACTTTCCGCGGGTGGCCCTTGATATAAGCCGACGCAGCCTGCCGTCCGGTCTTGATACCGCCACAGTCAACCGGTGGTTGGACGAAACTAGCGTCGAGATAAAACTCGCCTCAAAACACAGAAGACTGCGGGTACCGCCAGGATTTCTGCTCCCGGGCATGAGTGTGATGGTCCATGTGGATACCGACGCCGGGCTGCGCTACGTCGGATCCCTCGACCCGCAGCCGACCCTCCCCGGGGTGTGGCAGCACAAGAATGTGACAACGGTCCAGGTCACGGAGCCATTCGGACCCTATGCCAGCAGGGGGTTCATCGAAGCCGACGGACAGCCCATTCTTCTGGAACACCTGAGACGAGAACATATTGAACGCGGCGCACGTTTCCCTGCTTTTCTAACGGATCCACGATCGGATTGGGGTCCGTACGGATCAGCGATGGCAATCGGTTCACAGCTGCCCCAACCATCCAAATGACCAATGTAGAACCGCCGGGAGTACATCAACCACTCCCGGCGGTTCTACACCTTGGCGCTCCGCCAGTCACGTGTCTCCATGACCTGCGAACACCCTATGCCTGAACCGGCCATTATGTCCGGCACTATTAGAGCACACGCGCCAACACGCATGCATTTACATACTAGCACGCTCGACCGCGTCCGTCCGCCGATATCGTCGGAACAGCACTCAGACGTTGAAGCCGAGGGCCCGTAGCTGCTCGCGACCGTCATCGGTGATCTTGTCGGGACCCCACGGGGGCATCCAGACCCAATTGATGGTCACGTCGTTGACCAGCCCGTCCGGTCCGTCGGTCAGGGCCGAGCGGGTCTGGTCCTCGATCACGTCGGTCAGCGGGCAGGCCGCCGAGGTCAGCGTCATATCCAGAGTGACCGTGTTGTCGTCATGGACGTTGATGCCATAGACGAGGCCCAGGTCGACGACGTTGATGCCGAGCTCGGGGTCGACGACGTCACGCATGGCCTCCTCGACGTCGTCGACAGCGGCCTTGTCCACCGCCGTCCCAGCCGTTTCAACCCCGGCCGTGTCGACCTCAGCCGTTTCAACCCCGGCCGTTGCCACTTCGGCCACGGTCGGGTCCTGTTCGGTCACGGTGGTCTCGCTCACCGGTCCACCTCCTGTTCCGGGATGCCGCCCACCGCCTGCGCGGTCGCGTCCTTCCAGGCCATCCACGACAGCAGGGCACACTTGACCCTGGCCGGGTATTTTGACACGCCCGCGAAGGCGACCGCGTCCTCCAGCACATCTTCGTCCGGCTCGACGGTGCCGCGCGACTGCATCAGTGCCAGGAACTCCTGGCCCAGCTCCAGCGCCTCGGCCACGGACCTGCCGATCACGAGATCGGTCATGACGCTCGCCGACGCCTGGCTGATCGAGCAGCCTTCACTCTCGTAAGAGACGTCCGCGACCTTACCGTCGGACACCTTGACCCGTAGGGTCACCTCGTCCCCGCAGGTCGGGTTGACGTGGTGGACCTCGGTGTCGAACGGCTCGCGCAGCCCACGGTGGTGCGGGTTGCGGTAGTGGTCCAGGATGATCTCCTGGTACATGGAGTCCATTTTCACGTCCCGAAGAACCTCCGCACATGCCCCAGGCCTTCCACGAGTGCGTCGACCTCACCGCGGGTCGAGTACAGGTGGAAGGACGCCCGTGTCGTGGCCGGGACGCCGTAGCGCACGCAGACCGGGCGGGCACAGTGGTGCCCCACCCGCACGGCGACGCCCCGCTCGTCGAGCAGCTGGCCGACGTCGTGGGGGTGCAGCGGCCGGTTGTCGGATCCGGTGAACACGAACGAGATGGCGCCGCCCCGGTCGACCGGGTCCGGCGGCCCGATGATCCGCAGGCCCGGCACGGTGGCGAGCTGACCGAGGGCGTAGGTGG
>NZ_CAUVXL010000109.1:0-4006 GCF_963555915.1 Protofrankia sp. Cas4 | reverse complement strand
TCGTGCTCATGGGCGGCGACCGCGTCCATACCGAGCTCGGTGAGGTAGTCGACCGCGGCACCGAGGCCTACGGCCTGGGAGATCATCGGCGTACCGGCCTCGAACCGGTGCGGGGGCACCGCATAGGTCGACGCCTCCATCGTCACCGTCTCGATCATCTCGCCGCCGCCGAGGAACGGCGGCATGACCTCCAGCAACTCGCCCCGGCCCCACAGCACGCCGATACCGGTCGGGCCGCACATCTTGTGGCCGGTGAAGGCGAGGAAGTCCACCCCGAGCGCGGTCACGTCGATCGGCATGTGCGGCACTGACTGTGATCCGTCCAGGACGGTCAGCGCGCCCACCGCACGGGCGCGGGCGACCAGTGTCGCCACCGGATTGACCGTGCCGAGGATGTTCGACTGGTGCACGAACGAGACGACCTTCGCCCGCTCGGTGATCACCTGATCGAGGTCGGTGAGGTCGAGCCGGCCGTCGTCGGTGAGACCGATCCAGCGCAGCGTGGCCCCGGTCCGCCGGCACAGCATCTGCCAGGGCACCAGGTTGGAGTGGTGCTCCATCTCGGTGATGACGACCTCGTCGCCCGGCCCGAGGCGGAAGCGCGCCGCCTCGGGGCCGGCGAAGGCCGCGTTGCTCATCGCGTAGGCGAGGAGGTTCAGCGCTTCGGAGGAGTTCTTCGTGAAGACGACCTCGTCCCGCCGGGGTGCGCCGATGAAGGCCGCGACCCGGTCGCGGGCGGACTCGTACAGCGCGGTCGCCTCCTCGGCGAGCACGTGGATGCCGCGGTGGACGTTGGCGTTGTGCTGCTCGTAGTAGTCCCGCTCGGCGTCGAGGACACGGGTGGGCTTCTGCGAACTGGCCGCGCTGTCGAGGTAGACCAGCGGCCGGTTGTCATGAACGCGCCGCGCCAGGATCGGGAAGTCCTTGCGGATCCGCTCGACGTCATAGGCCAACCTCGGCTCGCCCGTCCCCCCGGTCCTCAGATCATTTGCAGGGACGGGCGCGTCCCTCACGCCGGTCATCGTCACGCCGCCGTCCCGGCCGGCTCGCTCGCCTTGACATACCGGTCGTAGCCACCGTCCTCCAGGACCGCGGCAAGCTCGGGGCCACCGGAGTCGACGATGCGCCCACCGGTCATCACATGGACGAACTCCGGCTTCACATAGCGCAGGATGCGGGTGTAGTGGGTGATCAGCAGAATGCCGGTCTCCCCGGCCGCGCGGACGGACTCGATGCCGGCGGAGACGATCCGCAGCGCGTCCACGTCCAAGCCCGAGTCGGTCTCGTCCAGAATGGCGATCTTCGGCTTGAGCAGCGCCATCTGCAGGATCTCGTGCCGCTTCTTCTCACCGCCGGAAAAGCCCTCGTTGACGCTGCGCTCGGCGAAGGCCGGGTCCATCTCCAGGCCCGCCATGGCGTCACGGACCTCCTTGACCCACGTACGCAGCTTCGGCGCCTCGCCGCGCACGGCCGTCACCGACGAGCGCAGGAAGTTCGACACCGACACGCCGGGAACCTCGACCGGGTACTGCATGGCGAGGAAGACACCGGCACGGGCGCGTTCGTCGACGCTCATCGCGAGGACGTCGACCCCGTCCAACGTCACCGAACCACTGGTGATCGTATACTTGGGGTGACCGGCGATCGAGTACGCCAGCGTCGACTTACCGGAGCCGTTCGGCCCCATGATCGCATGGGTCTCGCCGCGGCGGATCGTCAGATCCACACCGCGCAGGATCTCCCTCCCCTCGGTGGAATCGGTCTCCACCGAGACATGGAGGTTACGGATCTCAAGGGTCGACACTTGATCAGTCTCCTATATACCGCTGCCGCTATATACCGCTGTATGCCGCTGTGTGCCGCCGTATGTCGCCGTATCCAGCTATGACGGCCCGACGTCGACGAGCACGTCGTCACCGTCGATCTGCACCGGATAGACGGGCACCGGCTCGGTTGCCGGCAACCCGATGGGTTCACCTGTGGCGAGGTCGAACTGCGAGCCGTGCAGCCAGCATTCGATCCTCGCGTCCTCGACCTCACCGTGGGAGAGCAGCACCTCGGCGTGGGAGCACTCGTCGCGGATGGCAAAGACCTGCCCGCCCGCCAGCGCCAGGCATACCGGCTCCCCGTCGACCTCGACGCCGAGCGCGGACTCCTCACGCAGGTCGGACAACGCGCACACGCGCTGGAAACCGCCCACTAGACGACCCCGTCCAGCTCCGCCTCGACCGCCGCGGTGATCCGGTCCCGGAGAGACTCGATCTCGATCCGGTCGACGATCTCGGCGAAGAAGCCCCGGACCACCAGGCGCCGCGCCTCGTCCGCCGGGATGCCCCGCGCCATCAGATAGAACAGCGCCTCGTCGTCGAAACGCCCGGTGGCACTGGCGTGGCCGGCCCCGATGACCTCGCCGGTGGATATCTCCAGGTTCGGCACCGAGTCCGCCCGCGCACCATCGGTGAGAACCAGGTTGCGGTTCAGCTCGTAGGTGTCGGTACCCACCGCATCCGCTCCGATCACTACGTCGCCGATCCACACCGCGTGCGCGCCGGCGCCCTGAAGCGCGCCCTTGTACGCGACCCGACTACGACACGACCGCGGGCCGTGATCGACGAGTAGGCGGTGCTCCTGGTGCTGACCGGCGTCGGTGAAGAACAGCCCGTAGAGCTCGGCGTCCCCGCCAGGCCCGGCATAGGTGACGGTGGGCGACAACCGGACGAGATCGCCACCGAGAGTCACCGTGAACGAACGGAACCGGGCGTCGCGGCCGACCCTGGCCGCGTGCGCGGCGACGTGCACCGCACCCGCGTCCCAGTCCTGCAGCGAGACGAAGGTCAGTGACGCGCTGTCACCAATCGACAGTTCCACGTTACCCGCGAAGATAGCCTGCCCGGTGTGGTCGAGCACCACCGTGACCGAGGCGAACGCCCCGACCTCGACCACCAGATGGGCGTAGGCGATGCCGCCGGAACCGTGCAACCGGACGATCACCGGGGTGTCGGGAGTCGCCTCGGCGGGCACAGTGACCACGACGGCATGCTCGGCCCGGGTCATCGCGAACGCCGACACGCGGTCGGCCGGAGTCAACACCCGCCCGACCCGGGCATCGTCGACGCCGACATGTTCGACCGTGACAGGCTCGGGTGCCTCGACATTCACGGCAAAGGTGGCGTCGGCGTCCGGGCCGGCGAGCAGGCCGCCCAGTCGGCGCAGCGGGGTGAACCGCCACTCCTCCTCGCGACCGGTCGGCAGCGGATGCGCCTGCGGGTCGCGGGAGCGCACCGGACGCGGTCGCCCGTCGGGCCGACCCGCCGACACCCCTGCCTTCGACCCGACCGGTGACCCGGTCGAGGACCCGGCCACCAGCACGGCCGCGGCCGTGCTGGTGGATGATTCCTCGGCTGAACCGTCACGCGAACCGTTGTGGATGGGAGCGGTCACCATCAGCCGACCGCACCTTCCATCTGCAGCTCGATCAGCCGGTTGAGCTCGAGGGCATACTCCATCGGCAGTTCCCGGGCGATCGGTTCCACGAATCCGCGCACAACCATGGCCATGGCCTCGTCCTCGGAAAGCCCGCGGCTCATCAGGTAGAAGAGCTGGTCCTCCCCGACCTTGGACACGGTGGCCTCATGCCCGATTGAGGCGTCGTCCTCCCGGACGTCCACATAGGGATAGGTGTCGGAGCGGCTGATCGTGTCGACCAGCAGGGCGTCACACTTCACCGTCGCCCGTGAGTTGTGCGCGCCCTCCTGGATCTGGACCAGACCCCGGTAGGACGTCCGGCCACCGCCACGGGCCACCGACTTGGACACGATGGTGGACGACGTCCGCGGTGCGGCGTGCACCATCTTCGCGCCGGCGTCCTGATGCTGGCCGGAACCGGCGAACGCGATCGAGAGCACCTCGCCCTTGGCGTGCTCGCCGAGCAGCCACACCGCCGGGTACTTCATCGTCACCTTGGAACCGATGTTGCCGTCGATCCACTCCATGGTGCCGCCGGCCT
>NZ_CAUVXL010000108.1:2836-4897 GCF_963555915.1 Protofrankia sp. Cas4 | reverse complement strand
CGCTGGTCGTGGTGTTCAACTGGCGACACCGCAAAGATCTTTATTCCGGCAAGCACCGTCGATATGGCGTCAACATTCAAGTCATTGTCGACTTACATGGCCGTGTCCTCGGCGTAAGCCGGGCGTTCCCCGGAAGCTGGCACGACATGAGGTGTTTCAGTGAGGCCGAGTTGGCGCGATTGGTGGAATACTCCGGTGGCCTGATTGGCGACAAAGGATCCGTAATGAAGTAAGTAATGCAGGCCGGCATGCGTCTTCGCAGGTCAGTGATCATGCCGGCTTGCGCCGGCACCCTGTCCTGATGAGGATGTTGGTGCCGTCCGGTCCGACGTCGTCCTTCTGTGGTGCCGTGAGCCCGTAGGTCAGTGTGGCGCGGAGGTCCTGAGGAATCCTGTCCTGCTGCCACGAGCGCGTACCTCAGAATCTTTGTTGGCAGGTCCTCCCCGGGCGGTCTGTGCTGGTCGCGGGTCGAGGGGACGGAGATGGTCGTCGATGGATGTGCTGATCGATCGGGTCGCGGGGCTGGATGTGCACCGGGACACGGTCGTGGCGGCGGTGCGGGTGCCGGGGCGTGGTGGCGGGCGTCGGGGGGAGGTGCGGACGTTCGCCACGACGGGCGCGGGGCTCAGGCGGCTGGCTGACTGGCTGACTGGCTGACTGGCTGACTGGCTGACCACGGAACGGGTCTCGCTGGTCGGTATGGAATCCACGGGCATTTATTGGAAGCCCGTCTACTACATGCTGGAGGATTCCTTCGAGTGCTGGCTGCTCAATGCGCAGCATATGCACAACGTGCCGGGTCGGAAAACGGATGTTGCCGACTCCTTGTGGATTGCGCAGTTGTTGGAGCACGGTCTGGTGCGGCCGTCGTTCGTGCCCCCGAAACCGATTCGGGCGTTACGGGATCTGACCCGGCACCGGCGGACCACCGTCGAGGACCGGACCCGGGCGGTGCAACGCCTGGAGAAGGTCATGGCGGACTGTGGGATCAAGCTGACGTCGGTGGCATCCGAGCTGCTGGGGAAGTCCGGCCGGGCGATGATCGACGCGATGCTCGCCGGGGAGGAGGACCCCGAGGTGCTGGCCGACCTCGCGCGGCGCCGACTCCGTGTCAAGATCCCGCAGTTGCGTGACGCGTTGGCCGGGCGGCCACTCGCCGATCACCAGAAGGTGCTGGTCCGTCAGCTGCTCGCGCAGATCGATCTGTGCGACAGCGCGGTCGCTGAGCTGGACCGGACGGTCGAGGTGATGCTGGCTCCTTTCGCGGAGCTGGTGGAGCGGGTGACGACGATTCCCGGGGTGGGCCAGCGGACGGCGCAGTGCCTGATCGCTGAGGCCGGGATGGACATGACCCGGTTCCCAACCGCGGGACACCTGGCGTCCTGGGCGGGGATCTGCCCGGGCAACCACTCCTCCGCCGGCACGTCGCGGACTGGTCGCACCCGCCAGGGCTCCACCTGGCTGCGGACCGCGCTGACCGAGGCCGCCCACGCCGCCGCGATGACCCGCGAGACCTACCTCGCCGCGCACTACGCCCAGATCCGGGGCCGCCGCGGGGTCCAGAAAGCCGTCGGCGCGATCCGTCACGACATCCTCGTCGCCTACTGGCACATCGTCGCCGAGGAGACCGTCTACCGCGAGCTCGGACCGGACTGGGCACAGCGCCGCCACGGCACCGACGCCCAGCAGAAACGGCTCGTCGCGCAACTGGAGAAACTCGGCCTGAAAGTCACCATCGAACCTGAAGAAAAAGCCGCTTAGGCATTCGGGCGGCGTCCTCAGCGCCGTTTACGCACGGTGAACCTCGTCGGGGCCTGGTACCCGGCGCAATGCCGTACGCCCCGATCCAGCCCCTCCCCGTCTTCCTCGGTCACTCCGGGTAGCGAGCGTCTAGGGCCTTCGGTTCTCGGGGCGCCGCCGCGGGGCGCGTTCCAGCCCCTGCGTGGTCGCCCTATCCTCACCTCAGGGGCTCGCAAGGGCCCCAAAGTGAACAAGTTATTTCATTCCGAATCCAAAGGCTATCAGGGTTCTTCCGCGATCAGTTTGGTCAAGAAGAAACCT
>NZ_CAUVXL010000108.1:1920-2444 GCF_963555915.1 Protofrankia sp. Cas4 | reverse complement strand
TATTCAGGCAGTCGTTGGTCTGCAGAAACTCAACGAAGAACATGCGGAACGCCGCCTCACTTTTGATAGGATCAAGAAAACAGGAATGGTTTCTGGATGACTTCAATGAGCTGTATCGGCAACTGTTCAACCCGCAGCTGTATCTACTGGCCATCGGGCGTCTGTACTCCAACAAGGGGGCCATGACACCTGGGGTCGACGGGGAAACTGTGGACGGCACGTCGCTGGGCAAGGTCGGGCGCATCATTGATGCGTTGCGCCACGAGCGCTACCGGTTCCAGCCGGTGAAGCGGGTCTATATCCCGAAAAAGAACGGGAAAAGGAGACCGCTCGGCTTGCCGTCCTGGTCGGACAAGATTGTCGGCGAAGTGGTCCGCCTCCTCCTGGAGGCGTACTACGAGCCGACGTTCTCCTACCGTTCCCACGGTTTCCGTCCCCGCCGGGGGTGCCACACCGCACTCAGCAAGGTAGAACATTACTGGACGGGGACGACTTGGTTCGTCGAAGGTGACATCGCCCAGTGC
>NZ_CAUVXL010000108.1:0-1516 GCF_963555915.1 Protofrankia sp. Cas4 | reverse complement strand
TACGATTCGCTGGACCATTCGGTCATGCTAGGGATACTGGGCGAAAAGATCCACGACAATCGGTTCCGTCGGCTACTGCGTAACATGCTGCAGGCCGGATACCTGGAGGATTGGGAATGGAACGCCACGTTCAGTGGTGCGCCGCAAGGCGGATTATGCGTAGCTGCGCATAAGGACCCTTGCGGACTACCGGCGTCGGTGTTCACCAGCGTGCCGTCCTCGGTGAGGACACCCGCTTTCAGGAACGCCTTCACCAGAGCCAGGACGCGTTTGTCACCGACACGACCCCGCACCCGGTCCAGCAAGGCGGAATGCGAGATCTCGTCGAAACAGGCTTTGATGTCACCTTCCACGACCCACTCGTACGTGCGGGACGCGAAATGGTGCACCTCCGCCACCGCGTCGTGAGCCCGGCGGTTCGGACGGAACCCGTAGGAACACGGAAGAAAATCCGCCTCGAAAATAGGCTCCAACACCAGCTTCAACGACGCCTGCGCCACCCGGTCACGAACGGTTGCGACCCCGAGGTAGCGGACCTTCCCGCCCGCCTTGGGGATCGCGCGCCGCCGCGCCGGCAGGGGCTGGAAGGTGCGGGACTTCAGATCTTCCCGCAGTTCCGCGAGGAACTCCTCCATCCCACGCACGGACTCGATGTAGCGGGCGGTTTCGCCGTCCACCCCGGCCGTGCGCGCGCCCTTGTTGTTCCGGACCCGGTCCCAGGCGACCAGCAGGAAGCCTGGGTCCGCGACGAGGTTGAACAGGTCGTCGAACCTGCGACGAGGGTCGTCACCGGCCCAACGGTGCAGCTTGGCCTGGATCTCCAGTACCCGGCGTTCCGCCTCAAGTAGAGCGGCCGCCGGTTCGTCGGTGTTCACCGACGACCTCCTGGTGTTCCAGCACGTCCACCGCCGACTTGCTGGCCCCCTTCGCCATGCGCGGGCCTCTCGCCCGCTCGGACTACTACGGGGCCTCCGCCCCGTCCCGCGCCTTCGACAGACGACGTGTCTATCCCGTTACTCGGGGTGGCTCCCGGGAAAAGGGAACGACACGGGACGGTTCCCGTGTTCACTGAGAATCGATCGACCAGTCCGGCATCCAGCTTTGCCCCGGCAGCATCGCCACGGCTACGCCGCAGGCTTTCACCGTGACCTCCCCACCGACACGCCAAGTCAGCTACGGAGTCGGCCCGCCCACCAGGCGGACCGTGCACTGCACCCCGGCCTGTATCCGCCAGATTTAAGCCGGTGCCACGCTTACGGAGCTTTACCACTGGTTCCTCTCGTACACCCTCTGGTCTCGCTCGCCGGACCCGGCCCGTCTGGCAGTCCCGAACAGTCCCGGCTTTGTCAGCGCTGCTTCCCGCCCTCCCCGGCGTCTCCCGGGTCAGACTGCGCTCAGCTCCCACCGGACTGCTGCGACAGCCCAGCGAGGAGGTCTCGCACCTCCTTCGATCCTCAGCGCCTCACGGCGCACAAGCGCCTCGTGGCGCACAAGTTGCGGTCCGCGAGCAACAGCC
>NZ_CAUVXL010000107.1:7847-17039 GCF_963555915.1 Protofrankia sp. Cas4 | reverse complement strand
GGCGGATGTGCGCCCAGCACCACAGCGGATCGACGCCGTCGACCCGGGCGAGGGACTGATAGACGGTGAAGAAGTCTCCAGGACACGACCAGCCGGCGGCCCTCGGGCAGCGCGGTCGCCGTGCGTTCGATCCCGACATGGCGGTACAGGACCGCCGCCGAGCGGGTCGGGTCCATCGTGAACACCATCGTGTCCTCGGTGACGAACACCCACAGCCACCAGCGGGTGCTGTCCGTGCCCTCGCGGTGTTCGAAGACCTGCCAGCCGGTCTCGTCGGCGTGTACCTGTACCGCGGTGGCCTTCCGGGCGATGATCGCCTGTTCCAGGGGTGCCAGCAGGTCAGCGGTTGCCTGCAGCGCCCCGGCTATGGTGCCCTCGGCGACGGCGAACCCGCCGGTGGCCAGCGCCCGGGCGATGCGGTGCAGCCCCAGCCCCAGCACGTACTTCTCGTAGAGCAACCGGGCCAGGAACGCGGGGGTGAACCGGCCTTTGGCGATCGGTTTGCCCGGCACCGGTGCGATCACCGTTCGTGATCCCGGACAGGTGCAGCGCCGCCGGTACCGCAGCCGGCGGTGCACGATCCGGGTGATCGTTACCTGCCAGTCGATCTGCTCGCTGTCCTCGGTCCCCAGCGGTACGAACGCCGCCCCGCACCCGGCGCAGGTCCGCTCGGCCGCGGGCACATCGTGGATCTCCTCCCGGGTCTCCAGCTGGGAGTAGTCCCGCCGGCCGTGGCCGGAGCGTCCCCGGCGCTGCCCACGCCGGGCCGGGGCGTCGCCCGGGCTCGCGCTGTCCCGCTCATCCTGACCGTCGGGGTGTGCCGTCTCCTGCCGATCCGGGGCGGGGCGGGTCTTCTCCGAGGAGCGACCGAACAGTATCCGGCGCAGGACCGCGACCTGCTCGGCGAGTTCCGTGGTCCGCTGGCTGGTCTCGGTCAGGCGGGATTGCGTGTCCGTCAGCTGTGCTTCGGCCCGCTCGGCCCGCTCACGCCAGTACGCCACATCGGCGACGTCATCGAGCACAGGGGTGGCCGGCACACCATCCAGGAGACACCAGCGGGCTCATCCATGCCACGCGAACCATACCCGGGCTGTCAGGGACCCGCCCTACCATCCTGCGATCATCTCGCAGCCCCATGACAGGGGGCGGAACCAGCCACCCCACGGCATCACCGAATACATACCGGCAACCTGGGTCACCCAGGTGGCGGTCGGGTGAGCGGTGACGCCGAGAACCCGGATGCGGCGGGTGGCGTGCTCGATGACGGCCAAGACGTACAAGCGGGCGCCGGTCAACGTCGTGGTCTCGAAGAAGTCGGCGGCGATTATGGCTTGCGCCTGGGAGCGCAGGAATGTCGTCCAGGTGGTGTGGGTGCGCCGCGGTGCCGGGTCGATTCCGGCGTCTTTCAGGATCTCCCAGACGGTGGATGCGGCGACTTTCACGCCCAGGGCGAGGAGTTCGCCGTGGATGGGACGGTATCCCCATCCGGTGTTCTCCTGGGCCAGGCGCAGCACCAGCGCGCGGATCGATCGGATCGTTGGCGGCCGTCCGGGCCGGTGGGGTCGGGACTGTCGGGCATGTCGGCGGGCGATGAGATCGCGGTGCCAGCGCAGCACGGTCTCCGGGCGTACCAGCAGCCGCAGATGACGCAGCACGCCGCGCGGTAGCGGGTGCAGCAATGCTGCCAGCCAGGCCCGGTCGGCTGGGGTGAACCGGACCCGGTCGCCGTGCAGCTGCCGTTGCAGGACCATGATCTGGTGCCGTAGCGCGAGGATCTCGGCGTCCTTGTCCCGGTTCCCGTCGGCGGTCCAGCCCGGCTGGGCAGGGTAGGCGCGGGGAATCAGCGGGCCGAGTTCGTCGACGCAGACGACCGTGGTGTCCTCGGGCGTGCGGGTGTACAGGTCGACGACGGCTGTCCTTTTGGGACAAAGTCCGGATCCTTCGACACCGCCCACGACCGGACGTGCCGCCACCGGGCGCCGTCAGCCAAAGGGATCCGCCGCACCTGCGACCGGCCGACCCGGATGCCCAGCTTGTTCGCGGCCTCGGTCAACGCGTCCAACGTCCACACCGCCGCGGTCGATGTCTCGACCAGCCCGTCGGCTGCGGGGTCGTAGCGCGGCCGGCCCGGCGGCAGCGCCTTGACCAGCGCAACAATCCTTGACCGTTGCTTCTCGGTCAGCCGGCGCGGCCGGCCTGGCCGACGGAACAGCGACGACCAGCAGACCTGCGGACCTGGATCGCCGCCCAAGACCTGCGGCTGATCTGCCGGGCCCGCGACCGAGACGACGCCGAGCAGCGGCCGTACCGCTGGCTGGTGCACTGCCCTGACGCCGCCATCCCCGAGCTGACCCGCCTTGCCCGCACCATGGATGCGTTGCGAGAGGCGCTGTTGGTCCATTTCGACACCGACGGATTCAGCAACGGCCCGCGCGAGGCGATGAACTGCTGATCAAGAAGAAGCCACCAAATGGGCTCAATCTACTCGCTTGAACTACCTCCGATACGACCGGCGCTGAGTGCCCGTGCGTACGTCTCCCGGTCCAACAGAGGGAGCTCGCCAGTGGCGTCCGTGGTGGCAATATATTCAAGCATCCGCCGCTGAGCTTCCTTTGATTGATCCCTAACTAGGAACTCAGCGTGCTCAAGCTGCAAGCCGCGTTCGAGCGACAGAGAGCTGCCAAAGTATATGGATCGCTTAATTGCTCCGAGAGATTTCTTTGATCGTAGGCTCAGGTATTCTGCGCGCTCTATCGAACGCGCGAGTACCTCTTTCTGTGGCACCACTTCGTCGACTGCACCGAGCGAGAGCGCCTCTGCTGGTGTAAATGGCCTGCCTTCGAGAACAGCAACTAACGTTTGCTGGGTACCAATTAGACGGGGCAATCGTTGAGAGCCTCCGCCACCCGGCGTAAGTGCGAGCAGGACTTCTGTCAAGCCGATGGCAAAGTCCCCGTCTGCCATGATGCGCAGATCACATGCCCATGCCAATTCCGCGCCGACGGCAAGTGCCGAACCATTGAGTGCCGCAATGAAGATGGTGCCGCTTGCATTCATCTTCAGGAAGGTCGCGTGGAAGCTATCGAGCTGCAAAAGTGTCTTGAGCCGGGTCATCCCCGCGAGCGTTCTGACAATTGGCAATCTATTTATGAGTCTCGCCGTACGCGCGACAAGCCCGGCGAGGCGTGTATTGATGGGCGGGAATCCAGTGCCACCTTTTTGTAGCCAGCGAACGTCAGAATGACTCAAGAAGCGATCAGGATGCGTGCCAGTGAAGACGACCGCGTGGATGTCCGGATCGCGGTCTGCGCGATCAACCAGTTCTTTCAATTGTTTGGCGATCGTGGCATCAAACAACGCATGCGGGCCTCCGTCGATACGAGCGACAAGTACCCCGGTGTGGCCTTCAACGGCAATGTGTCCTGCGGGCTGCGAGTTATCCATGTGATCCTCCGGTGAGTCGGCTGTGGTCGACGGTCTCAGGCACTCGTGCGGGTCACGCTCCGCGTGAAACGGCGACGCATTCTGTGCGCAGGGGCGTGCCGGCCCGGCGGCCTGGGCGGCAGGGGCGTCATTTCATGCGGACGACGACCTTGCCGGCCCGGGTGCGTCCTTGCTCAAGGTGGGCCAGGGCTTCGCGGGTCTGTTCGAAGTCGAAGACGCGGTCCACGACCGGCCGGATGATCCCGGCGTCGATGAGGGCGGTGAGTTCGCGCAGTTGGTCACCGCTGGCCTTCATGAACAGGAACGAGTACGTCACCTGGTGTCGCCGGGCACGCCGGCGGATCCGGAAGCTCAACGCGGCGATTGCCAACCGGATGACGGGATTGGCGCCCAGTTCCCTGGCGTAGGTGGGGTCGGGTGGCCCGGCGACGCTGATGACTGTCCCGCCGGGCTTGAGCACCTGCAGGGACCTGTCGAGGGTTTCGCCGCCGACGGTGTCGAGGACGACGTCGTAGTCGTGCAGGTTCGTCTCGAACGCCTCCTTCTGGTAGTCGATGACGACGTCCGCGCCGAGGTCCTTCACCAGGTCGGTCTTCGTCGCGCTCGCGGTCGTGGCCACGCTCGCGCCCAGGTGTTTCGCCAGTTGGATGGCGATGGTGCCGACGCCGCCGGCGCCGGCGTGGATGAGGATCTTCTGGCCGGGTCGCAGGTCGGCGAGTTCGACCAGAGCCTGCCAGGCGGTCAGTCCGACCAGGGGGATGGAGGCGGCCTCCTCCATGGTGAGCGTGGTCGGTTTGGTGGCGACGTCGTCCTGGTGGATGGCGATGAGTTCGGCGAACGTGCCCGTCCGGTTCTGGTCCGGGTGTGCGTAGACCTCGTCGCCGACGGCGAAGCGCGTGACGCGGGCACCGACCGCGACGACCGTGCCGGCGAGGTCGTTGCCGAGGACGAACGGCGCCCGGTGCGGCAGGATCACCTTGAGGTCCCCGTTGCGGATCTTGAGATCGAGCGGGTTGACGCTTGCCGCGTGAATCCGGACGAGGACGTCGTGATCGCCTACCTGCGGATCCGGCACATCACCGGCGCGTACGGTGTCGGCGCCCCCGTAGCGCTCGACCACAAATGCCTTCATCATTGTCTCCGTCTCTGGTTTGCGCTGCTCACAGCAGTGCAAAGATTGCTTTTCGGTCAGCGCGGCGTCGTCGCAAATCTCGTCTCAGGGATGAGCACTCGCCTTGGCTTTCACCAGGAGCGGACCGGTGACGTGCTCGGTGTTTACGGCGTTCGCCCGCAGCCGCCGGGCCGGTGCCGTGACCAGTGCAGGCGGCTGGCGCCGGCCAGCAGGTGGCGCGGTTTCGCCGCCGGTCGGACCTGCTCCGGCTGTGCTGACCGCTAATTAGGGCAGGAGCTGGGCGAGTCGGGTTCCGATCGGCTGGTGCAGGCCGGCGCGGACCGCGCGGGTGAACTCGTCGGCCAGGATCTCCACGTCGCCCTTCTCGACACCGTCGAGGACTTGGCGGACCACGTCGGCGGGATCCGACTTGGCGGCGTCGATGCTGGCGACCATGTCGGTGTCGACGTACCCGACGTGGACTCCGACGACCTGCACGCCCCGGGGTCCGAGTTCCAGGCGCATGGCGTCGGTGGCGCTCCACACGGCCGCCTTGGATACCCCGTAGGTGCCGCCCGTGGGGAGCCAGGACGCCACCGAGGCCATGTTGATCACGATGCCGGAACGCTGCGCCAAGCGGTCGGCGAAGGCCGAGGACACGGCGAGCGTGCCGAACAGGTTCGTCTCCAGTTCGCCGCGCAGGGTGGCGGTGTCGGCGTCCAGGACCGAAACGCCGCGGGCGATGCCGGCGTTGTTCACCACGACGCTCACGTCCTGCGCGGTCTCGGCGGCGCGGGCCACCGAGCCGGCGTCGGTGACGTCGAGCTGCAGCGGCACCACGCGCGGGTCGTCGGCGACGATCGTCTGCGGGTCGCGGGCGGCGGCATAGACCTTCGCGACCCCGCGGTCGAGGAGCTGACGCACGAACTCCCGGCCCATGCCGCGGTTCGCACCGGTCACGAGGACGGTCTGGTCGACGAGCTGAGTCATGTCGTTCTCCGGGAGTCAGTGCGCTCAGTCGGACGCTGAGTGACGAGTACGCCGCTGTACGGGGTTGTTTCGCAGACACGCGGCGGGCCATCTGCTGGATCGCCTGGTCGACTTCGGGTACGCGGCCGGCGGCGACGATGAACGAGCAATGCGATTACACTCATACGACCATAGAGTGAGAGAACGGCCAGGAGCAAGCCCCTGGGCGAAATTAAATTATGGCCGTACTCTCAATCTGATCGGGGGGTGGTCGACGCGGGTCGCCGGCGGGTGAAGGAGTGTGTGGTGCGAGACGGGAGAGAGCGCAAGCAGATGACGCGGCGGCGGATCATCGAGGCGGCCGGGTGCCGGTTCAAGACCGACGGCATCGACGGCTCGGGGATCGCCGCGCTCATGGCCGACGCGGGACTGACCAACGGCGCGTTCTACGCCCGCTTCGACTCCAAGGACGACCTGGTCGTCGCCGCGGTCGCCGACCAGCTCCGCGAGCAGCGCGAGGGCCTGAGCGCGGCGGCACCCGGCCACGCCGGAGCCAAACAGTTCCTGCGGGAATACCTCTCGATCCGCCATCGCGACAGCCCCGAGGACGGCTGCCCGTCCGCCGCCATGCTCGACGAGATCGCCCGCAGCGCGGATGCCGCCCGGCGCGCGTACACCGAGGGCATGCTGGCCGTCATCGACGACGTCGCCGCCCGGGTGGCACCCGACGATCCACAGTCGGTGCGCGCGCAGGCGCTCAGCATCTACGCCCTGATGGTCGGGACGCTGCAACTCTCCCGCGCCCTGGCCGATCGCCGACTCGCCGACGTGGTCCTCGAGCAGGGCATCCGGAGCGCCCTGACGCTGCTCGGCGCCGAAGACCGGCGATGGGGCAAGCCACGGGCAAGCTGCACTTCCGCGAGACCGTCGTCGACGGCCTGGAGAACACCCTGGACGCGTTCCTCGCGATGATGCGCGGCGAGAACGTCGGAAAGATGGTCGTCCGGCTCTGAGGCATGTGCGGCGGACCGCTTGCCCGCTCCCATCGAAACAACTACCACGAGATGAGTCATCCGATGAGCCAGCCCAGCACGATCCGCCTCGAGCGCACGACACCGCGGACCGCCACGATCACGTTCGCGAATCCGCCGATGAACCTGGTGGTTTCCGAGACCGTGGTGGCGCTGCACCGGATCGTCCGCGACCTCGACAACGACCCCGACATCCAGGTCGTCGTCTTCTCCAGCGAGGTCCCCGACTTCTTCTTCAACCACTTCGACGGCGCCGAGGCCGGCAACCTGCCCGTGCCCGAGCACGAGGACGACGCGCCGGTCTGGACCGACCTGGTCCTGCGGTTGAGCAAGGCCGCGTACGTCAGCATCGCGGCCATCCGGGGCCGCACCCGCGGCGCCGGCAACGAACTGGCCCTCGCCTGCGACCTGCGGTACGCCAGTCGGGAAAAGGCGATCTTCGGCCAGCCCGAGGTCGGTGTCGGCATCGTCCCCGGCGGCGGTGGCGCCGAGCGGCTCCCCCGCGCCATCGGCCGCGACCGGGCGCTCGAGGCCATCCTCGGCAGCGCCGACTATGACGCCGACCTGGCCGAGCGCTGGGGATGGGTCACCCGGACCCTGCCGGACGCGGAACTCGACGCCTTCGTCGACGCGACGGTCGCCCGCCTCGCCTCCTTCGACCGGCAGGCCCTGGCCACCGCCAAGGCGATGGTCGGCCGGGCCACCCTGCCGCCGGACGCCGACCTGATCGCCTCCTACGGCGTGTTCGTGGACTCGCTGACCCGCCCGGCGCTCCTGCCCCGGGCGATGGCGCTCGGCGCGCTGGCCGCCGACAAGGGCCTGGACGTCGAATACCAGCTGGGCGAGTACCTCGGCGTGATCAACCAGAACCTCTGATCGTCTCCTCCGCGCGGCGGCCCCCCGGCGCGTGGGGCACTGAACCGAATGCGGGGTACGCCGTGCGCGGACGGCGTACCCCACGCCGCTCCTGCGGGCAGCTCGTGCCCGGGCAGGACCGTCTCCAAGCCGGGTCGACGAGCTCGTCCAGATCTTCGGTCCGCCCGCCAGCGTCGTCCCCGGCCTGCACATCGGGGTCCACGCCGACGCGGCCGGCCCGGTCGAACGGCGGGCACCAGAAGCGCTCGGGTTCATCAATATCGAAGCGCCCATGGAGACGAACCGACGCGGTGGTGCGGCGTGACACGCTCAGGTGCGAGCGCGGGTTGGCGAACCCACGCCTGGGCTGCGCCCGGCGTATCCCAGCCCGCCGAGCGCGAGCAGCATCCAGCCGGCCAGGTATCCGAATGCTGCCGGGGCGGAGACGGCGGTCCATATCGCGCCGGCGATGGCACTGGCGGCGACGTTGCCGGCAGCCTGGACGGTGGCGAGCAGGCCGAACGCGGAGCCGCGGATGTCGGGCGGGGCGAGGCTTGCGACGGCGGTGTGCTGGGCGGTTTCGACGCAGCCGATCGCCAGGCCCGCCGCGGCGAACGGCAACGCGAGGAACGCCACGTTGGCACCGGCGAAGGCGAAGCCGGCGTAGGCGGCGGCGAACAGGCCGACACCGGCGGTGAGAACACGAACCGCGCCATGCGGGCCGAGCCGGTCCGCGAGCCGTCCGGCGGGCAGCGACGCGAGAGTCGCTGCGATGTTGTAGAGGATGTAGAGCGCCAGCGCGAGCTGGGTAGCGCGCTCTTGGCCGTGGCCGGGGCGCAGCAGGTCGGTGGCGCGCAGGATGAGCAGGGTGGCGGCGACGTTACCGACCTCGAACGCGGCGACCGCGGCCATCAGCGGGCCGAGCCCCGCCGCGAGCACCGGGCGGACGCGGATACGCAGCGGCACCCGTGGGCGGGGCTCGGCTTTCGGGGCGTGGTGGATGGCGTAAACGATCGCGGCGGCGGCGAGCAGCCCGGGGATCACGGACAGGCCGATCGCGGCACGGACACCGATCGCGGCGACCAGACCGAGCGCGAGCAGCGGCCCGAAGATCGCGCCGAGGTTGTCCATCATCCGCTCGAAGCCGTAGGCACGTCCGTAGACGGTCGGGGCGACGACATCGGCGAGCAGGGCGTTGCGGGCTGGCACTCGCAGGCCGCGGGCCGCCCAGGCTCCGGCGCGCAGCACCCCGACCTGCCAGACCGCGGTGGCCGCTCCGGTCAGCGCGCCGAGTGCGGCGGTGCTGGTGTAGCCGCCGACCGCGACCCGGCGTCGACGTCCGGGATCGTCGGCGAGCGCGCCGCCGACCAGGCGGGCGGTGCCGGCGAGCCCGTCGGAGACCCCTTCGATCAGCCCGAGGGCGGCGGCCGGCGCACCGAGGGTGACGGTGAGCAGGCTCGGCAGCAGCGCGGTGGGGATCTCGTGGCCGACGTCGGCGAGCAGGCTCGCGGTGCCGATGCCCGCGACCCCACGGGTCAGCCACCGGCCCGAGCCGGCTTCCACGCGTGGGCTCGTGTCCGGCTGGGTAGCGGGGCTGGTCATGACAGGCAGTCTGCCGGCGGGCCGTCATACCCACGCGTGCGCCCTGCTGGTCGCCTGCCTCGACGACATCGATCAGCAACCGAGCCCGGATGTCGTCGCCGTTTTCCGCGCGCTCCAGCAGCCGGACCCGCGCGACGTCCGCTCAGCGTGACCCAGCCACGGACCCTCACGCAGGCGTGT
>NZ_CAUVXL010000107.1:0-7459 GCF_963555915.1 Protofrankia sp. Cas4 | reverse complement strand
TGGCGGGCGGCCCATTCCGCCAGCGGTACGGACAGGGCCAGGAGTTCCTGCGCCGCCGCAGTGAGCCGGTAGGAGGCGGAGAACGGGAACTGGCGTTCCCGCGTGTGCTCGACCAACCCACGCTGCTCCATCCACCGCAGCGTCCGGTACAACACCGCGTCGCGGATGATCGGTCGCGGCCAGCGACGGGTGCGTGGCGTGCCCGCGGTCCGGATGCTCTGCAACAGGCCCGTATACGGGCGCAGTCCCGCCGACAGCGCCACCAGCACATCCGGCAGCCACACGGGGTTCAACAGGCCCCGCAGATCGTGGAGCAGACTGCCCCAGTCATCGTCAGAGATCGTGACGTCGCTCGTCGCGCTCACCTCCACCACGGGCCAGCAACAGGTCGCGTCGATGTCGCTTCGTTCTGCCTCGCAGCGCTACTGTCTCGCCGCGATAGGGAGATCGAAGTCCATCTGTGCGACAGGTCAAGCACCCAGAATGACCGATGTAGGCGTTATACGACAGAGAACACCTCAACAACGGATAACCCACCACGTGTGCCTCTCGTGCGGATTGCCGGTCGTCGACGAGCTCTACAGGCGCCGTTCGCGCCGTATACCTGCGACAGCGTGGCCAGCAACGAGACCATCGCGTTGAGCTTCCGGTGGCATCCAGGGATCGCATGACAAGCATCACGTTGACGGACGCCCGCACGTCCCGGGCCCGTACTGGCCAACTACCCTGCCGAAAGGCCCAGTAGACCCGAACCCTACAACCTGTGTAGGGATCGGATATATATAAGCAGCGCGGCCTGGGGCTTTGCATGTAGTTGAGCAATGTTCGGGCAGGGCCGGTTCGGGTAGTTGAGCATTAGGTGCCGCGATCATATTTACGGTGTGTGACTGGTGTCCGGGGCTGGGCTGGCGGCGAGGACGCAGACCACCGGCGGGCTGAGGCGCAGGGTCTCGGTCCTCATCTGCGTGAAGCCGGCGTCTCTCAGCAGGTCTTCGAGTTCGTCGGCGGCCTTGCGGGACGTGTCCGCCGTGGCTCCGGGGCAGCGGGGCTGGGACGCGATGGCAACGCGCCCGCTGGGCGCGAGTCGCCGGCGCAGTTCGGCGAGCCGCTCGGCCGGTGCGGGCCAGAACCCGAGGGAGTTGACGGCGAGGATGGCGTCGAAGGGACCATCGAGAGCGGACGGAATCTGATCGACCGAAGTCCTCATCAGGGTGACCCGCCCGGCCCGGATAGCGGCAGCGTTGCGCCTGGACGCCTGCCGGAGCATCACACCGGAATGGTCGATGCCGTACACGTGATCTGCGCCGGCGCGGACCAGTTCCGCGACCGCCAGGCCGGGACCGAAGCCGATCTCAAGGACCTGGTCGGCGGGCTGCACACCGAGCAGCGAGACCACCCAGCGGTTGCGCTGCCGGTTGGACGGGCGGTGGGCAAACACCCAGCCGGTCACGCTTCCGGCCGCGCCCCGGGGATGATGGCCCTGGCCGATGACGTCGCGGTCCAGGGCGCGCACGGCGGCTATCCCGGCACGCGCGACCCCGTACTCGACCGCCGCGATCACTGCCCGCTTCACTGCCCGTGGTGGCATGCTTCCCTCATGTCGTGTTCCCATGGCCGGCAGTCAACGGCTTCAAGTGCACCTGAAGTCAAAATGCCCGGCGGCCTGCTCACCATCGGCGAGCTGGCACGGTGCGCGGGAGTCACCACCTCGGCCCTGCGGTACTACGAGGAACTCGGCCTGCTCCCCCCGCCGGTCAGGATCTCCGGGCAGCGCCGCTACCCCGAATCGGCGGCCAGGCTCGTGGCCGCCATCCTGCTCTACAGCGACGCGGGGTTCACCCTCGCCGAGCAGAAAGCCCTCATGGCACCGCGCGACGGCACGCCTGGCTGGAGGCAGCTCGCACAGCGCAAGCTCGCGGAACTCGACGAGCAGATCGCCAGGGCGCAGGCCGCCCGCGAGGCCATCAGGCACGGGCTGCGCTGCCCCCACGAGGACATCACGCAATGCCCCAACTTCAACGCCGGTATCACCGCCCGGCTCGCCGGCCAGCCACTGTCACAGTCCCACCAGCAGTTGCACGGCCAACGGTTCCACGAATCGCCGGGAGTCGCGTGAAGGCCGCCCGGTGACCTGCGGGGAGTCGGCCGGGTTGCGATCGGAAACGTCCGGGAGACCGGCACGATCCGGGCAGCCTACTCTCGTGAACCGCGACTTCCCCCGGGAATCACAGGCAGTGACCGGGAGGCGTAAATGTTCAAGTACCCCGCTCACTGCTCATGCACTGCTCAAGTACGAGCCCGCATGCTCATCCAAACCTGATCCCTACAACCTTGGTGAAGTCGGCCCGGGGCGCGGTGTCGGTCTTTCGGCCGATCCGTTTCCCCGAGCCGCTTCCCGAACCCGGCGGGCGCCTTTCAGCGCACCGGGCTCTCCACAGATCCCGGCGGGTTACATGTTCTTCTCATCCCGCGGTCGGCCAGGGAGTGGGGATGACTGTGCCCCGATAGCGATAGCGGGTGGTGCCCACTTTCTCGGGGTTGAACAGCATCCTGTCCTCGCTGGCCGGCCATGACCCGACGCGACAGTGGATGCGTCGGATCTCCTTCCAGGTAGATCGCGGGTGTTTGCGATACAGCCATCCCCAGACCCTTTGCCACGTGTAGTGGCTGAGGTAACCGAAGACGGCCGACGACACCCCTGGTCGGAAGTAGGCGCACCAGCCCCGCAGCACCGGGTTGAGCCGGAGCAGCAGGGCATCGAGCGGCTGGTTCGTGCCGACCTGCCGGCACAACGTCTTCACTTTCGCCATCACGGCCTGAAGCGCTTTCTTGGCCGGATAGGTATAGACGTAGTACCGGTTGGCGCCTCGCTTGCGGCGACGCTGGATGCGCCAGCCGAGAAAGTCGAGGCCCGTCTCGATGTGGGTGATGAGAGTCTTGTCCGGCGACAGGCGCAGGCCCATCGTGGACAGCACCCTCTCGATCTCCTCCCGTAGGGCCTCGGCGTCCGCCCTGGTGCCGTAGACCATCAGGCACCAGTCGTCGGCTTATGCCGAGCTCGGCATAAGTCGGCGTAACGGACCAGCCGCCACGTCGGAAGCCCTTGCTCTCGCCTGCGCCCCCGCTTATAGTCGGTGGACATCGCTCCGCCGGGCTTCCACGGGTCGTGCAGATGCTCGTCGAGCACTGACAGAGCCACGTTAGCCAACAACGGAGAGAGAATTCCACCTAATGCGCAGTGCTGGGTTATGCGCAGCGTTGGCCTGCTGGGCCTGGTGAGGACGCAGTTGGGGATCGAGCGCTGCGCATAACGCGCCGACGATTCTGATCAAGAGTTCGGCATGGTGCCGGGCCCGCATGATCGGAGGTCGGCTGTGATGGCGACTTTGTTTGCTCTGGTGTCGGGTTTGGACGCAGAGTTGGGCTGTCCACAACCGAAATCTGCGCACGCGCCTCGACCGAAGCCAAACGCAGAGCCCTCGAAGCCGTCTACACCGACATCGTCACCGACGACCTGCCCGAATGGAACCAAGACCCCGGACTGATCAACTGGCTCGCCAACCTCTGAGACTCCACGACCGACAGGGAGTTATGCGCACCGCTCGACCCCCGGCCCCGCCCCTCACCAGGGCCGACAGGCCGACGCTGCGCATAATCCAGCGCTGCGCATTAGGTGGATTATGTTCAGCCGAACATAAGGACCCTTGCGGCGTGCCGGTGTGCGTCTCTCTGTTTTCGCCAAGTTCCGTGAGGACCCCGGCCTTCAAGAACGCCTTGACCAGCGCCAGGATTCGTTTGTCCTTGACCCGCCGCCGGACCCGGTCCATCAAAGCGATATGCCCGATTTCGTCGAAGCATGCCTCGATGTCCGCGTCCAGTACCCAGTGATAACCCCGGGTTCCGTAGAAGTGGATCCCGGCCACCGCGTCCTGAGCCCGCCTCCGGGGCCGGAAGCCATACGACACGGGCTCAAAGTCAGCCTCGAAGATCGGCTCCAGCACCAGTTTCAGCGCGGCCTGAACGACCCGGTCTGCGACCGTCGAAATTCCCAGCCGCCTGACCTTCCCCGAACCGCCCGGCTTCGGGATCATGCGCTCCCGTACCGGCAACGGCCGGAACTTTCCTCCTTTCAGTTGGGCACGCAGGTCGTTCAGGAATCCGGGCACCCCGGCTTCGCGGATATCGGCGACCTTCAGGCCGTCGATCCCGGCGGTCCGGGCACCCTGGTTGCCCGCGACCCGGGCAAACGCCACGATCAGCGTCGCCGGGTCATACACGAAGTTGAACAGGTCATCGAACCGGCGGCCAGGATCAACCGCCGCCCAACGGTGAAGTTTGTCCTGCATCCCTGATACCCGCACGAGCGCGACCTCACGGTCGCCCTCGCACGGCGCACCGCCATTCGGCGGTGCATCTTCCGGCATCACAGTATCCATCCCTTCTCGATACCGCTGCCGCCCTTCCCCATGTGCACAGGCTCTCCCTGGCTCGGAGTACTACGGCGGCTCCGCCCCACCCCACCGGTTCGGCAGTCGGTGCGCCTATCCCGGACGGACGGCTGGCTGCCTACCCGGCCGGGAACCCGTGCGAGGTGGTTCCCACGTTCACTGTGCTTCGTTTGTCGGAGTAGGAGCCCGGCTGTGTCCCAGCAGCTTCGCCATGGGTACGCCGCAGACCTTCCCCATGGCCTCCGGGTCAGCTTCTGTAAACCTCACCGGAGTTCCCTCCGCAACGGTAAACAGAGGGACGCACTGCGTCCGGCCCATATCCACCAGGTTGGAGCCGGTGCCAAGGTTGAGGGACGTAAACGCCGGTTCCTCGCGTACTCCTCTCCGTCTCGCTCGCCGGACCCGCGCCATCTGGCGGTGCTGACACGTCCCGGCTTTGTCAGGGCTGCTCCCACCCTCCCCGGCACCACCCGGATCGGGCTGCCCTCAGCTACCCCGACCTGCTGCGACAGGCCGAAGGCGAAGGTCTTCCACCTCCACTCGAAACACAGCGCCTCGTGGCGCAAACCGGAATCTCGGCAGAGCCGTTATTTCTACAGGCCCATATCGCGACCGTCGGTCCTGACGGTTCGGCCGCCGCCGGAGCCGGCGACCAGCTGGCTCGCTGGCTCGCTGGCTCGCTGGCTCGACCTGAGCCTGCCGTTGTCCACCTGAACAGACGCAAGCCCAAGGGGTGCGACGGAGCTGAGCCAAGCTCAACTGGAGTCTTGACTTATTCCTCAGGAGAAATAAGCCTATGCAGGATCCCATGGCGCATCCGTCGAGGGCAGAATCGAGAGGCGAGGGATGGACGACTACGACGTCATCGTGCTGGGAACCGGTGGAGCCGCACTCACCGCGGCCGCCGTCGCGGCGGAGGAGGGGGCGCGAGTCGGCCTGTTCGAGAAGGGCGAGACGGTGGGAGGCACCACGGTGTACTCCGGCGGGATGATCTGGATCCCGCTCAACCAGCACCAGCCGCCGGAGAAGGGCGACACGCGCGACAAGGCGGTCACGTACCTCAAGGCGCTGTCCAACGGCACGATCTCCGACGAGATGGTCGAGACATACGTCGACCGCGGTCCAGAGATGGTCTCCTACCTCCATGACCGCACGCCGGTGCAGTTCTACGCGGTGGCCGACTTCCCGGACTACCACCCCGAGCAGGACGGCGGGCTGCCACAGGGCGGCCGGTCGCTCGAGACCCCGCTGTTCCCGTACGGCGAACTGGGCGCGTGGAAGGACCGGGTGCACATCCCGCCGTACTACCAGACCTATCACCTGACGATCGGCCAGACGACGCTCGGCCAGCCGGTCCCCCAGGAGATCACGCCCGAGGAGATGCAGCGTCGCATCGACAACGACGAGCGCGGCATGGGGCTAGCGCTCGGCGGCCGGCTGCTGAAGGCGTGCCTGGACCGGGGCGTGCAGCCGCAGACCGGCCACCGTGGCGTCGACCTGATCATGGAGGACGGTCGCGTCGCCGGCGTCGTCTTCGAGACCGCCTCGGGACGCAAGGAGGTCCACGCGCCGAACGTCGTGATCGCGACCGGCGGTTTCGAGCACAACGAGGATCTCAAGCGGGCGTTCCTGCGGGGGCCCGCCAGCCACACCGTGGGTGTGGAGACCAACACGGGCGACGGGCTCAAGATGGCGATGCGCGCCGGAGCCATGATCGCGAACATGCCCGAGGCGTGGTGGATGCCGATGATCGAGGTCCCGACGAACTTGGTCGCGACTGGCCAGCAGATCCTCACCTACGAGCGCACGCTGCCCGGCGCGATCATGGTCAACAAGACCGGCAAGCGCTTCACCAACGAGGCCGCCAACTACAACGCCTTCGGCGCGGCGTTCCACGAACAGGACGTCAGCCTCGGCGTCTACAAGAACCTGCCCTGCTGGCTGGTCTTCGACCAGAACTGGCTCGACAAGTACGGCTTCGCCGGAGGCCTCGGCGCTACCGAGCAGGCCTCGACGGACTGGATGACGTCCGCTGACACGCTCCGGGGGCTGGCCGAGAAGCTCGGCATCCCAGGCGATGCGCTGGAGAACACCGTCGAGCGCTTCAACACGAACGCACGCAACCTCGAGGATCTCGACTTCAACCGCGGCCAGAGCGCCCAGGACCAGTGGTGGGGTGACCCGACGCTGCGCGACGGCACCGCGCGGGCGTCCCTCGGGCCTCTCGAGACCGGGCCGTACTACGCGATCCAGGTCTTCAGCGGCATGCTCGGCACCAAGGGCGGCCCGAAGACCGACACGCGGGCGCGCGTGGTCGATCTCGACGGCAACGTCATCGAGGGCCTGTACGCGGCCGGCAATGCCATGGCCTCCCCCATGGGAATGACGTACGGCGGTGCCGGCGGCACACTCGGCCCGGCAATGGTCTTCGGCTACCTCGCCGGCCGCGACATCGGCGAGCGCGTCGGCAGCCGTAGCCTGCAGACCGTCGGCGCCGCACACTGACCTCACTCGACGAGCGGACCGTTCGACGCGGGTGCACGCCGAAGTCCACGAACTCGCGAGCCGGACATCTGGAGCGATCCCGCTTCCGTGGACAGCGAACTTGAGGTTCCCTGTCCATAGGGAAGGATAGCGATGGAGGTGCGGCGGATCCCGTCCACACCACGGCGACCGCCGGCACCCGGTTCGATGCCGGCGGCGAACGCCGAACCCGCGCTCATCGGAGCCCAGCTCGCAATTCGTGACACGTCCCCACAGACACCAGGCCGCTGGCCCCGTCGCCATGTTCACATCCGCCGCGCCGCCGTCGGCCCTGACTGCGCCGTGAACGTCCGATCCCCACGCCGCGGTGGCCGTGTGGGGTGGGCGGGCGGACCGGCCATCGTCAGCCGGTGCGCATCGTTCTAGCCGCATCCCACCCGCACCCCAGGACGGCAGGTAGTAACGGAGGGTAATCACCGCTGGAGGCGATGTCACGACCGCAGGCCCCGGCTCAGGTGCCCGGAGAC
>NZ_CAUVXL010000106.1:0-7025 GCF_963555915.1 Protofrankia sp. Cas4 | reverse complement strand
GTTTCGGCATCGGCGGCCTGTTCATCCCGATTATTTCGGTCGCCTGCGCACTGACCCTGCTACCCGTCCTGCTGTACTTCCTGGCCGCGAAGCTCGATCGGGTGCGGCTCCTACCGCGCTCCATCACCGAGCGCCGAGAGGCGGAGGAGAACGTCTGGGCTCGTCTCGCATGGACGATCATGCGCCACCCGGCGGCCATCGCGGCGGGCAGCACGGCGCTGCTCGTCGCGCTCGCGCTGCCAGTGCTGGCCCTCGAGCTCGGACCGGGCTCGAACAAGGGCATCCCGCGCACTCTCGAGAGTGTCCAGGGCCTTGACATCCTTTCCGATGCGGTCGGCGCGGGCGCCCTGGCGCCGACGACGGTCGTCATCGACTCCCATCGGCCAGGCGGGGCCGATGACGCCCAGGTGCAGGCCGGGCTGACGCGGCTCCAGCACAGTCTTCGTGCCGATTCGCAGGTCGCCGCGGTCGTCTTCGACCCTGCCAGCACGCAGTTCGTCGACCCGTCCCGGCGTTACCTGCAGCTACAGGTGATCGGGAAGAGTGAGTACGGGACGCCCGCGTCGCTCGACTTTGCCCACCGCCTGCGCCAGGACCTCGTCCCGGCGGCCGGGTTCCCCACCGGGGTCGCCGTCTACGCCGGCGGCGGCCCTCCGAGCGGGGTCGACTTCCTGCACCTCACCTATAGCGCCTTTCCCTGGCTGGTGCTCGGGGTGCTCGTCCTCACGTATTTCCTCCTGCTGCGGGCTTTCCGTTCGATCATCCTCCCGCTGAAAGCAATCGTCCTGAACCTGCTTTCGATCACTGCCGCCTACGGCCTGCTGGTGGTCTTCTTCAAGTGGGGCGTGGGTGGCGCGCTCGGGCTCATTTCCTTCGACCAGATCGAGGGCTGGATCCCGGTCTTCATCTTTGCGATGGTGTTCGGTCTGTCCATGGACTACGAGGTCTTCCTCGTGAGCCGGATGCGCGAGGAGTGGGACGCCGGCCGGGACAACGAGACCGCGGTGGCGCTCGGGTTGGCCAAGACCGGGCGCATTGTGACCGCGGCCGGCCTGGTCATGTTCGCCGCTTTCATGGGCTTCGTCGCCGGGTCGATCGTCGGTCTGCAGCAGTTCGGGTTCGGGCTCGGCGCGGCGATCATCATCGATGTGACCATCATCCGTGCACTGCTCGTTCCGAGCGCGATGGCACTGTTCGGGCGCTGGAACTGGTGGCTGCCGCACAATGTCGCGCGGGTCTTCCGGGTCAGGAACTCGCCGCTGGCACCCAGCGCACCCAGCGCACCCAGCGCACGCCCGGCGCCCGGTCCGAGCAGTGTCGGTGGCTGACGTCCACGTGGCGCATGTTCCCGACGGGCAGGGTCGCCAGGATGGCGCCACTATCGGATTATGGAGGTTCATCGGATTATGGAGGTTCATCAGATTATGGATGTTCCGGGACCGCACCGGTTTGACTACACCGCCGAGCTGGACCGGGTCCGAGTGGCCCTCGGGGAGCTCGCAGCTGAGGCGAGTCGGATCGTCACAGCCGCCACCGTCGCTGTGGCCGGCCCCGATGCCGGCCGGGCTGATACCGCTGCGGTCCACGCCGCCCTGCAGAGCCTGCAGGTCCGCAGCCGGAAGCTGGACGACGAGCTCGTGGTGCTGCTTGCCTGTCAGAATCCGGTGGCCGGGGACCTACAACTTGTGGTCGCCTGTCTGCGGATCGCAACCGGGGTGGAACGGATGGGCGAGCTTGCCGATCACATCGCGGCCACCGCCGATCTCCGGCGGCCCGCCCCGGTGGTCCCGGCGCCGCTGCGTCCCACCATCACCCATCTCGGCCGGCTGTGCGGCGACCTGGCCGACCAGCTTGCCGCCGCGATCCGCAAGGATGACCGGGAGGCGGCCCGGCAGGTGGAGGACGCGGACGACCAGATCGACCAGATTCACCGGCGGCTGCTGGCAACCCTGACCGATTCGGCGTGGCCATACGGGATTCAGAGCGCCGTGGACCTGACGTTGCTTTCCCGCTACTACGAACGGTTCGGCGACCAGGCCGTCACCGCGGCCCGCCGGCTCGCCGGCATCCACCCGGCGACAACACGCTAGGTGTGGGTCGAACCGAGCTCGCTGCGCTGATACCAGCTGTCCCCGACGATAACGTCTGAGATGTTCTTCGTCTCGCAGTAGCCGATGAGTTCCGACATGCGGTTGATGAACCCGTGCCCGGAGAAGTTCAGTGAGGTGTTACACAGGACGCCATAGCCCGAAACAGCCCGAAATGATTCCAGCAGCCGGTACAGAGTGGGCTCGTCGCTGGATCGCACCGACTGGACCCTCGCCGTTCCGTCGACGTGGGTGACCGCTGGCAGAGCATCGGTCCGGACGCGACTGAAGTACAGCATGTACGGGTCCTCGACCGGGTTGTCGAACCAGAGGCCCATGTCCTCGGCAATGCAGCAGGGCGCTATCGGTCGGTACCCTTCGCGCTTTTTGATCGTGTTGAGGAGGTCCTTCGCCCCGGCGGTCAGTGGAGATGCGAGTAACGACCGGTGCCCGAGCGCGCGCGGTCCGATCTCGTAGCGTCCCTGGACCCACGCGGCCACCCTGCCGTCCAGCAGCTGCCTGGCAAGTCGCTCGACGTGCAGCGGCTGGACCGACCAACGGGCGGGATCGGGTTCCCCGTCATGCACGAACGGGGCCCCCGCGTAGACATTCCACTCAAGACGGCACGGCTCACCAAAGTACGTCGCCGCGTCCATCGCGGTGCCGATAGCCGAACCGGAGTCATTGGCACAGGGTGGGACAAAGACGTCGGTGAAGAGGCCGGACTCACGCCAGCTTCTGTTCCACTCGCAGTTCAGGCCGCATCCGCCGGATATCAACAGCGGCAGCCCGCGGGGGAGCCGGGATTCGGCCACCGAACGGAAGGTCTCGAACAGTCGGGTGGTCAGATACCGGGCGGCGGTGTGCAACAGCGGACTGTCGACACCGCAGTTGTACAGGGCGGAGTCCCGGAAGGAGATCTTCTCAAAAGGCTCAAACGTTTTTCCGGGTTTCATGAATTCCTCGACAACCTCTTTCACCTCGGACCGGGGTTCGGAGTCGGCTGCATATGCGGTGAGAGCCATGAGCTTTCCCGCGTCCTGCAGCCGGGGTACGTCTCCGGAGTCCCAGAAGGTGCGGTCGGCGAGAGCGAAGAGCGCGGCGTAACGTGAGCCGGGCTCCGCCAGAACCGGGAGCGGTGTGATCTTCGCTCCATAATTCTGCCAGTGGTAGAAGGCGCCGATCTCGCCCTCCCACACCAGAATCACGCACTCGCGTAGCGGAGCGGCCGGAGCCATCGCCGCGACCATGAAAAGATGCGAGCGCTCGTGGCTGGAGGTGAAGACGGTGACGGGTTTCCCGCAGAAGCTCCCTTCCGAGGTCACCCCCGGGTCCACGCCGAAATAGCCTGCCCCATGCTGTGACAGATAACCTGGCAGTGCCTTGTGCCAGCCACCGATGGCCAGCACGTCCGGCTGCCCGGGTGCCATGTCCATGGCCTGGAGAACCAGGGACGCCGAGATCCCTCCGTAACGGCCGAAGGAGTCCTTCTCGCCTTCGAGGGAGTAGATGAGCCGGCCGTCCTCCACGAAGGCGATCGCGCCGTCGTGCCCGGGGTTCATGCTCAGAATTCGCATTGGACGTCCCCTTGTCTCGATACTGGCGTTCGCGATTGCCGGAATGAGCGACGTGAGGTCGACGACCTCACCGACTGGTCGCCCGCATGAACTTTCGAACGCACAGCGGGGCGGCGACGAACAGGATCACACATGACCAGACCAGCGACATCGCGATCGGATAGTCGGTCATCCAGGTGTGGTGGACCACCGGAGTCGCCGGATTTCCGAAGAGCTGTCTGCTGGCAGTTCCGACCGCGGAAACGGGGTTCCACTCGGCGGCGTACTGCACCCACACCGGCATGCTCTGTACGGGTGCGAGCGCATTGGAGAGATAGATTACCGGGAACAGCCAGATGGTACCGGCCCCGGCGGCCGCCTCCGGACTTTTCGTGCACACCCCGATGAGTGCACCCACCCAGCTCATCGCGAGACCGAAAATCAGAAGTATGCCGACGGAAAGTAGTGCACTGCCGATACCGTTGTGGATGCGCCAGCCGACCGCGAACCCACACGAAATCGTCACCAGTACGGTTATGAAGGTCTTCAACAGGCCGGCGTTGGTGAATCCGGCGAGGACGGTGGAGCGGGCCACTGGTAGCGTACGGAGGCGATCGATCGTATTTTCTTCGAGTTCCTGGGCGATCGCACCGGAGGTGGACGCGGCAGCGAACGCAACAGTCTGCGCCAACAGGCCGCCGATCACGAATTCAGTATAGCTACCGCCGCCCGGCAATTTTATTGCATTGGCGAAAAGATATACCATCGCCAGGGTGAAAAGAGCCGGTTGAATAATGCTGTAGGCAATGATGTCGGGTTGTCTCGGCAGCCGCATCAGAATGCGTCTGGTCATCAGGTATGTTTCGGTGAGTGCGGCTCCGGTGCTCCGACCGGACCAACGCGGGCTGACAGGGGGTCCCGATACGATCCTCAGGTTCGTGTTCCGGTGACGACCGGTAATTTCGCCGTATCTACGGTGCGGCCTGATGTCGGCAGCGGGTAACATTGCACGGTCCGCCAGGGAAAGCATGTTCTCGTTCATGCCGCCATCGCCGTCGTATTGGGTGCCGCTTCGGTGGCCGTGGGTCGACCGGTGAGGCTCAGGAAGACGTCGTCAAGGGTCGGTCGGCACAGCGCGACGTCCTCGAGTTCGACCGCGGCGGCATCCATCTCACGCAGCACCCGGGCGAGCAGCCCCGGTTCGTGTGGTGTCATCACGGTGACCCGTCGTTCCGATGGGAGGACGACCGCCTGGCTGGTACCGAAATAGTCAAGGATGGACGCGGCAAGAGGCAGCAGTTCACGGTCACGCAGGACAACCTCGATGCGGTCACCGTTGATCTGTGTCTTCAGCTCGTCCGCGGTGCCTCTGGCGATGACACGGCCGTGGTCGACCACGGCTATCAGGTCGGCGAGCTGATCGGCTTCTTCCAGGTACTGGGTGGTGAGCAGGAGCGTTGTGCCCGCGCTCACGAGTTCGGAGATCATTGCCCAGGTGCCGCTGCGGCTACGAGGGTCCAGCCCAGTTGTCGGTTCGTCGAGGAACAGGACAGCCGGCCGTGTGATCAGGCTGATGGCGAGGTCCAGCCTGCGCTGCATGCCGCCCGAGTAGGTCTTTGCCAGCCGGCTGGCCGCCGCGGTGAGGTCGAACTGCTCAAGCAACTCCTGGGCGCGCTGGCGTGCCCGCCGCCGGCCCAGCCTGTGCAGCCGGCCGAAGAACTCCAGATTCTCCCATCCGGTCAGCAGGGGTTCCACGGCTGTCTCCTGACCGGAAACTCCGATGCAGCGCCGCACCTCATACGGTTGCCGGACCACGTCGAAACCGCCCACCCACGCGCGTCCGCCGTCTGGCTTCAGCAAGGTGGTCAGTATCCGGACGGTCGTGGTTTTACCTGCGCCGTTCGGACCGAGCAGGCCGAGGACGGTTCCTGGCTGGACCTCCAGATTCAGTCCGTCCAGAGCGTGCGCGTTCCCGTAACGTTTTACCAGACCTTCGACAGCAATTGCTGGTTTCATAGTGGTACAACCTCCTCATACGTTCCCCGGGAATCGGCGTACGCCGGGATCCCGGTCGTTGTAATGACATGCTGCGTTGCGCTCGTGTGCTGCGCCGCAGGCAGAGCGCGTGAACCCCAGGTCGTGTTGCCCAGGGTGCAGAGTGCATAGAGCTTCAGGGGAAGGAGCAGGCCGATGTTGATGAATCCGTGGAAGGCAAACGCGAAGAACGCCATTTTCCTGGTGCGCCAGGCGCCATAGGTGCACTGCAGCAACGAGAGCCCTGCCATTGCGGCGATCGACCACCACGGCGGTGGAGCCGCGGACACAGCGACAAGAGCGAGGCCTGTGATCATTGACAGGACGAGTAACAACGGCGCCAGATTCTGCGCGACGACGTCAAGTGTCAAATAGCGGTGCAGGCGGGGAAGGAGCCTGATGGCAAGGAGGGTGTCCCGATAGGTACTGCGGGCCCACCGGAGCTGCTGGCGCAGGTAGGGACGAATCCGCTCGGGGACGACGGTCGCGGCCGTCGCGTCCGGGATATAGACGGTGCGCAGACCCGACTGCAGTATGAGAATCGTCAGGTGGCGATCCTCTCCGAAGTCGCTCGGTCGCCCACGAAACATCTGGGTCTCGTAGTCGTCGAGGACGGTCGTGAGCACGGAGCGCCGGTAGATCGCGCACGGCCCGCAGCAGCACATCACCGCTCCGAAGACGGACTGAGCGGCCCGTTCCTGGTTGCAGGCGATCCAGTACTCCATGTTGACCAGTCGGGTGAGCCAGGTCGCCCGACTGTTACTCGCCACCATGTGCCCCATAGCCGCACCCACCCCGGGGTCGGCCATCGCCGCCGCCAGTTTGCCTACGACGTCGGGTTCGATGGTCGTGTCGGAGTCGATTGCCACGACAAGGTCGCCGACCGATTGACGGATGGCCGCTACCTGGGCCTTCCGCTTTCCCACGTTGTTCGTCAACGGAATGATCACAAATCGTCGGTCGCGACCGAATTCATCGTAAACGGACTGGAGCTGCTGGCGGTTCCGTGAGCCGTCGTCGACGACGTACACTGTGAGAAGGCCTTCGTAGTCCTGGTTCGCCACGGAGCGCAAACAGGATGCGAGCACCGCCGGTTGTTCGTTGAAGCACGGAATGATCACATCGACGGTGGGTAGTGCGGTGGCGGGTCCGACGTTTCCCGGGACGGCTCGCTGCCGCCGATACGTCCGGTGCGCGAAGCGAATCTGCGTTGCCAGGTAGCCGATGATGAGGAGGGCATAGGCCGACAGCACGCCGGTGAAAAGGATCCGTAAGACCACGATTGTCGTATGCATGGAGTCCTCTGTTCCAGGAGTCGGGCCGCCCACGCGGCCGGTAGAAACAGGGT
>NZ_CAUVXL010000105.1:0-2303 GCF_963555915.1 Protofrankia sp. Cas4 | reverse complement strand
GAGCTGACGCTGACCGGCCACGATCCAGCCGGGTTGTCTGGTTGTCGGGTTGAGTTGGGCAGCGCGGGGCGGGAAACCGCTTACGTGGCGGGCGAGCTGTACCGGCGGGGCGGTACGTGGAAGTTCCGGGCGGTCGGGCAGGGCTGGGATACCGGGCTTGGTGCGCTGGCACGGGAGTTCGGCGTCAGCGTGCAGGACGCACCGACCACCGAAACGGCCGGCGAAGCCCTCCGGTCCGGCGGGGCTACCACCTCCGCATCGGTGTCGTCGTCGGCTGGAAGCCGGGTGGAGTTCTCGGCGGTGCTGTCGCGCTACCGGGCGGCGGTGGCCGCACGGGTGTCCCCGGACCTACTGATCCGGGTTCGGGAGCAGGCCGCGCAGGCGACCCGGGCCGCTGACGCCGCCCGGCCGTATGCAGTGGACCCGGCCGGGCGGCGGGGGTACAAGGAAGCCCGCCAGGTCGAGGTCGCGGCGATGACCGCGGTGCTGGACGCCGAGGTCGCGCAGCTGACGACGGTGCTCGCAGCGAGCCTGGGCACGGCGAGCCGGGTGGACCAGAACGCGGTGATACCGCCGGCGGCCATCCCGCCCTTTGAGCCGGGCCCGTTGGCCATGGCCGAACCACCACCCCGGCTGGCAACATTCCTACCGGCCGAGCAGAGCACGCTCGGCCGGGTGTTCAGCAAGGACCGGCATGCCGCCGCGGTAGCGCAGGCGCACCGCCGCTTCGCTGACGCGCAGGCGTCCTACGCAGAGCGCGAGCGGCTACGCGAACAGCAGCTCGCCGCCGCACACGCGTCCTACCAGCGGGCCATCGCCGGTGTGCGGGCACAGCACGCACGCGATGTCGCCGATGTGGCTCGGTTGTGGTCGGGCCTGGCCGCGAACGAGCCGGCGGCGGTGGCCGCCTACTTCGAGCTGGTTTTGACCGCGAAAGGCGCGCAGGCGGTGTTCCCGCCCACGTTCCCGCAACGGTTTCAGGTCGCCTACACCCCGGAGTCCCGCCAGCTCGTGGTCGAGTACGAGTTGCCGGCGTCGGCGGTGGTACCGGCCGCGAAAGGCTATAAGTACACGGTCGGTACCGACACGATCACCCCGGTACCGCGGACCGCCGCGGACAAGAAGGCGATCTATGCGGAGGTGCTGGCGCAGACGTCGCTCGCCGTGTTGCACACGCTGTTTACCGCTGATGGGCATCAGACGTTCGGCACCCTGGTATTCAACGGGATGGTCGATGCCGTCGACCGGGCGACCGGTGCGGCGATCCGCCCCTGTCTGGTGACGTTGCGCACCACGCGGGACATGTTCGCCGGGCTGAACCTGGGGCAGGTGGAACCGGCTGCGTGCCTGCGACACCTCGGCGCGAGCGTCTCGAAGAGCCCGGCGGAGCTGGCACCAGTCCGTCCGGTGCTCGAATTCTCCATGGTGGACCCCAGGTTCATCGAGACCAGCGACGTGCTGTCCGGTCTCGATACCCGGCAGAACCTCATGGAGCTGACCCCGAACGAGTTCGAATCGCTGATCACGAATCTTTTCACGCGGATGGGGCTGGAGGCCCGTCAGACCCAGGCGTCGCGTGACGGCGGGGTCGACTGCGTTGCGTTCGACTCGCGTCCGATCTTCGGCGGTAAGGTTGTCATACAGGCGAAGCGCTACAAGAACACCGTTGGTGTGTCCGCGGTCAGGGACCTCTACGGCACCGTTCAGAATGAGGGTGCCAGCAAAGGCATCCTGGTATCGACTTCCGGTTACGGGCAGAGTAGCTACCAGTTCGCGAACGGCAAGCCGCTTGAGCTCATCGACGGCGCCAACCTGCTCTACCTCCTGGCCGAACACGCCGGCATCGAAGCCCGTATCGCTGCCCCTGACGGGTGGCGTGATCCGCGCAGCGACACCCCTCCTGCCGCTTCCGAGTAGATGCGGAGGCGGTGATGTGGCAGCGGTGGTGTTCCTGTTTCTGGCAGGCTGATGGGTATGGCGGGGGTTGCGGTGACCGGGTCTGCGCCCAGGGCCAGCAGCGAGTGCAGCCAGCCCGCCGAGACCGTCACCTCGCACAGCTCGACGAGCGCTTCCCGGGTCCGCTTGACCGGCAGGTGCTGGCGGACCAGGAAGTACAACGCGAGCGCGCGCAGCTCCGGCCCGTAGGACACCGGCGCCCCGGGCACCCCGTCCGGCCGGGCGGCCACGTGGCGGCGTCCGCAGCCGCACGCGACCTGGTAGAGATCGTGCTGGGTCACCCCGACCCGTGCCGGGGTGAGGTCGTGGGACTGGTGCGAGCGGGCGATCCCCACCACCGCCGCGTC
>NZ_CAUVXL010000104.1:41758-63495 GCF_963555915.1 Protofrankia sp. Cas4 | reverse complement strand
CCGCCCGCTTGGTCACCAGGTTGTACACGTTGTTCGACCAGTTCTGGATGGTCGTGTACCGACAGCGGGCGTTCTTCTTCACCACGATCTCCACGACCGCCGAGTGCAACGAGTCAGAGGAGTAGATCGGCGCCGTGCAGCCCTCGACATAGTGCACGTAGGCACCCTCGTCGACGATGATGAGCGTCCGCTCGAACTGGCCCATGTTCTCGGTGTTGATCCGGAAATAGGCCTGGAGTGGAATCTCGACGTGCACGCCCGGCGGTACGTAGATGAAGGACCCGCCGGACCACACCGCGGTGTTGAGCGCAGCGAACTTGTTGTCGCCGACCGGGATAACCGACCCGAAGTACTCCTTGAACACCTCCGGGTGTTCCCGCAGACCGCTGTCGGTGTCGAGGAAGATGACGCCCTGCTCCTCAAGATCTTCCCGGATCTTGTGGTAGACGACTTCACTTTCGTACTGGGCCGCCACACCGGAGACCAGACGCTGCTTCTCCGCTTCGGGGATGCCCAGTCTGTCATAGGTGTTACGAATGTCCGCCGGCAGGTCGTCCCAGGTTGCCGCCTGCTTCTCGGTCGACCGGACAAAATACTTGATGTTGTCGAAGTCGATGCCGGAAAGATCCGCGCCCCAGGTCGGCATGGGCTTACGACCGAAGAGCTTCAGGCCCTTGAGTCGGAGCTGCGTCATCCACTCCGGTTCGCTCTTCTTGGCCGAGATTCCGAGGACGACCGCCTCTGACAGGCCGCGCTGGGCGGTAGCCGCATACGCGTCCGTGTCGGACCAGCCGAACTTGTAGGAACCCAGACCCTCCAGTGCTTCGGGGACTGTGGCCTCCGGGCGCGCGATCTGATGATCGTCGCGCGCCCTTTGGCCCTCGAGCCGACTGTCGATCTCGGTCTCGGGAATTGTGGTCATATGGCAGGCCCCTCCGAGGAGGTGGGAGTGATGGGGTTCATTGCGGTGGACGTACTGGCAGTGGAGACGGGAGCGGGGTCCAGGGGAACATGCGTCGTGCACACTCCATCACCATGCGCGATTGTTGCGAGCCGCTGGACGTGGGAGTCGAGCAACCTCGCCAATGCGGCGGTCTCAGCGCCGCAGAGTTCGGGAAAGCGCTCCGCAACGTGCTGCACCGGACAGTGGTGCTGGCAGATCTGGACGCCGGTCGGCAGTGGTGAGGCACTTGCCGTGTAGCCGGCGGCGGACATGGCCGCCGCCAGCGCCGCCGGTCGGTCCGCCGGGTCAGCCTCGGCCACCGCCGGCTTGACCCGGCGTTCCAGGTCGGCGGCGCGTGCCTCGGCGAACTCCGTGACACCTTGGTGACCCGCGACGTCTGCGAGGAAGCTCAGCGCACTGGCTGCGAGATCCTCGTATGCGTTCGGGCCCGCCGCGTGCCCGGCGGCGGTGAGCTGGAACAGCCGGGCCGGACGCCCGCGGCCACGGGGGGCCGCGGTGCGCGCCGAACGGGTCGTGATCGTGTCTTCGACGAGCATCGCGTCGAGATGCCGACGGATCGCCGCCGGCGACAGGCTGAGATGAGCCGCGAGCGTGACCGCGGTCGAGGGACCGAGTTCCAGGAGCAGGCGCGCGACACGGTCACGGGTTCGGCCGTCGGCCACCGCACCGCTGGAAGTGTCGGGCATGCTTTTCACAACACCACTGTGCCTTATTTCCCGTCAGAGGTCGAACGGGTCGGCGCGCCGGGCCGACGCGATCCGTCGCAATACCTGACCATCGTGGCATCTGACCTGGGCACGGACCGCACGGTCGAGCCGAGCGTCTGATGCGCCACATCCCCGGTCCAGGCCCCGGTCCACGGCCCCGATCCACGGCCCCGGGCCACGGCCCCGATCCACGGCCCCGGGCCACGGCCCCGGGCCACGGCCCCGGGCCACGGCCCCGGGCCACGGCCCCGGGCCACGCAAACCCCGTCGGCATCCGCTACCACTGGCAGACCACGCTCATCAGCGCATCACCACGAGTGAGAGGTCGTCGCACCGGCCAACTCCTGACACGCTGCGACGGGAGGCGAACAGCGTCTCCGGTTCGTTCGACGTGACCTGGACGGAGAGCGTGACCGAGGCCGACGCAGGCGCTGGCGCTGGCAGGGACTACGCCGCGGAGTTGGGACGCCGGCTGCGGGCGGCCCGTCACCGCCGCGGCATGTCCCTCCTTGATGTCCAGACGCGGACGAACGGACGCTGGACGGCAGGCACCCTCGGCGCCTACGAACGTGGCAGCCGCGCGCTGCGGGTGCACCGCCTGGTGGAACTGGCCGACCTGTACGACATGGCCGCGATCATGCTTGTGCCGCCGCCACCGTCGGCCCGCTCCGACCTGGTAGGACTGCCGCCGCTCGCCATCGACCTGCACCGGCTGCGCAAGCTGCCACCGACCCGCACCGGGCCGCTACGGCGCTGGATCGCAATCGTCCAGGTCCTGCGTGCCGACAGCTCCCGGGACGTGCTGCGCCTGCGGCGAACGGACCTGCCTGCGCTGGCCCGGCTGTACAGCACGACCCCGCTGCTCCTGCATGAACGCTTCGGTGCCTGGGGGGCGCTCGCCGACCCGGACACCACCCAACGTCCCCCGTCGCCCCGCGGCCAAACCCCACACGCGACGCGTGCCGCACACCGTGCACGCGGTGGTCCGTAGGATCGCCGATGTGGCGGAGGACCTGGCAGTCGAGGTTGTCGACCTGGTCAAGACCTACCGGCCACGGTCCGGCCAACCCATCCATGCAGTCAACCAACTATCACTGAACGTAACTACCGGTTCAGTGACGGCGCTGCTCGGCCCGAACGGTGCCGGTAAGACCACCACGATCGAGATCTGCGAGGGTTTCCGCCACCCGGACTCGGGCCACGTGCGGGTGCTCGGCCTCGATCCCCGACGCGACGCGGCCGCCCTGCACCCCCGGGTGGGAGTCATGCTCCAGGCTGGCGGGGTCTACCCGGGCGCCCGTGCGCAGGAGATGCTCAGCCTGCTCGCCGCGCATCACCGCAACCCGCTGGACGTCAAGGTCCTGCTCGAGCGGGTCGGCATGTCCGGCTCGGCCCACACGCCCTACCGGCGCCTGTCCGGCGGGCAGCGCCAACGGCTGTCCCTGGCGATGGCGTTGGTGGGGCGACCCGAACTCGTGTTCCTGGACGAGCCCACCGCGGGTCTGGACGTGCAGGCCCGCCGGGCCACCTGGGACCTGGTGACCGAGCTGCGCGGCAGCGGGGTGACGGTGGTGCTCACCACCCACGCCATGGACGAGGCGGAGCACCTCGCGGACCACGTTGTGATCATTGATCACGGCGGGATGCTCGCGGCGGGTTCCCCGGCCGAGTTGACCCGGGGCGGCGCTGAGGGACAGCTGCGGTTCCGGGCGCCGGTGGGTCTCGACATCGACCGCCTCGTCCTGGCCCTCCCGGACGGCACGGTCGCGACGGAGGAACCTGCCGGCCGCTACGTGGTGCAGGGCCGGATCGACCCACACCTGTTGGCAGCGGTGACCGCATGGTGCGCGAGCAACGGTGTGCTGGCCGAGGATCTCAGAGTCGAACAGCGCAGTCTGGAGGACGTGTTCGTGGAACTCACCGGTTCGGGGTTGCGGCCATGACCGGCACCGGCACCCCGTCCGAGGCGACGGCACCGGCGACGGAGACGACACCGACACCGACACCCGGACAGGTACCGGCCGCCCAGCGTCCACTCGACCTTCGCCCGGCACCTGGCGCCGCGCGCTGGTCAACCATGCTCCGGGCCCAGACGATGCTCGAGGTGAAACTGACGCTGCGCCGCGGGGAATCGGTACTGCTCACTGTGATCATCCCAGTTGGCCTGCTGCTGTTCTTCACAACCGTAAACGTGCTGCCCACCGATGCCGGTGCTCCGGTGGATTTTCTTGTCCCCGGCATCCTGGCTCTCGCGGTCATGTCGACGGCGTTCACCGGACAGGCGATCGCAACCGGATTCGAGCGATCCTACGGTGTGCTCAAACGGCTCGGCGCGAGCCCCCTGCCCCGGTCGATCCTGCTCGCTGGCAAGACGCTGGCCGTTGTCGGCGTGGAGATCATCCAGGTCCTGCTGGTGATCGCCGTAGGATTCGGCGTCGGCTGGCACCCGCACGGTTCGCCGCTGGCGGTGGGGTTGCTCCTGCTGGTGGCGACGGTTGCCTTCTCGGGCCTCGGCCTTCTGATGGCGGGCACGTTGCGGGCGGAGGCGACCCTGGCCGCGGCCAACGGCGTCTACCTGCTGCTGTTGCTCGTGGGCGGGATCGTCTTCCCGCTCTCCCGGTTGCCTGGTTGGCTGGCCGGCGTTGGCGAGCTGCTGCCCACGGCTGCGACATCGGACGGACTGCGTGCGATTCTGCGGGACTCCGCCGGTCTGCCCGTCGCGGACCTCGCCATTCTGCTCGCCTGGGCGGTCGGTTCACTGGCCCTCGCGGCGCGGACGTTCAAATGGGAATAATCTTCTACGAACGGTAGTATGACCTGCGATGAGCGGATGGAAGAAAGTACCGACGGTGAGCCCCACTGTCTTCAGCCTGCTCACCCGGATTTCCGTCGCCCTGCTCGCGCTGATTGTCGTCACCGGCGGCGCGGTGCGGCTGACCGGGTCCGGGCTTGGCTGCCCCACCTGGCCCACCTGCGGTGACAACTCGTTCGTCACCCGGCCGGAGTATTCCGCGCACGGCTGGATCGAATTCGGCAATCGTCTGCTGACCGTCGCCGTGGGGCTGGTGATGCTGCTGCTGCCGCTGGTATCGCTGCGGCTGGCCGAGCGCCGCCGCGACCTCGTCGCGCTCTCGTTCGGCCTCTGGCTCGGCTTCCTCGGCCAAGTGGTGCTCGGTGGGTTGACCGTCCTGTTCAAGCTGCACCCCGCGCTGGTGGCCGGGCATTTCCTGCTGTCGATGCTGCTGTTGGTGGACATCGTCGTGCTCGACCGCCGGGCCCGTCAGGGCCCTGGCCCGGTCCTCCCGGTGGCCCGGCCCGAGCTGCTCTGGCTCGCCCGGGTGCTCACCCTGGTCGCGGGCGCGGTGCTGGTCCTCGGCACGGTGGCCACCGGCACCGGTCCGCACAGCGGGGACTCGTCCAAGGCCAGGCGATTCGGGTTCGACATCACCACTGTCGCGCAGTTGCATGCGGACGCTGCGATGGTGCTGGTGGGACTCGTGATCGCCACCGTGCTCGCCGTCCGTCCCGGTGGCGCGCCGGCCGAGGCCGTGCGTGCGAGCAGCGCGCTCGCTGCCGTTGTCATCGCCCAGGCCGGAGTCGGGTTCACGCAGTACTTCACCGGTGTGCCCGTCGGCCTGGTGGAACTGCATATCGCCGGGGCCACCGTGCTGTGGATCCTCACCCTGCGGGTCTGGCTCGCGATGAAGGAATCAGCCTCAGCGGTAGGTAAAAAAGGTCACCATCACGACGAAAATCGCCTACCCAGGTCAACCGTCGCCCGATGACGGTAGGTAGAAAAGGTCACCATCACGACGAAAATCCCCTACCCAGGTCAACTGGTGAGCGCCGCGACCGCGACCGCGACGAACAGGAGCGTCAGATAGGTGATCGAGATGTGAAACAGCCGCATCGGCTGGATCTCCCCCCCGCGGCGAACCTGCCAGACCAGCCGGTGGGCCTCGGCCAGAAACCACCCGCCGAGCACCGCAGCCACGACCAGATACGGCCATCCCGTATGGGCGACGGGGACGAGTAGCAGGGAAACAGCCACCATGGCGTAGGAGTAGCCGAGCATCCGTCTGGTGACCACCGCGGGGGACGCGACGACCGGCAGCATCGGGATACCTGCGGCGGCGTAGTCGTCCCGGTATTTGATCGCAAGCGCCCAGAAGTGCGGCGGGGTCCAGAAGAAGATCACAGCAAACAGCAGAACGGCGGGCCAACCGACCGTTCCGGTCACCGCTGACCAGCCGATGAGAACCGGGAAGCAGCCGGCCGCGCCGCCGATGACGATGTTGGACGGGGTACGCCGCTTGAGTCCCAGGGTGTAGACGAAGACGTAGAACACGATCGCCCCGTCAGCGAGCAGCGCCGAAACCCAGTTGACGGCGAAGCCGAACAGGGCTGTGGCTGCCACACCGAGCACAATCCCGAACCGCAGTGCCTCAGCAGGGGTGACGCTCGCCTGTACGAGTGGCCGCCGACGTGTCCGCGCCATCATCTGGTCGATGTCGCGGTCTATATAGCAGTTGAACGTGTTTGCGCTGCCCGCCGCGAAGGTCCCGCCGACCAGCGTCGCGAGCACCAACCACAGGGACGGCAGGCCGTGCTCGGCCAGCAGCATCACCGGTACGGTTGTGATCAGCAGCTGCTCGATGATCCGGGGCTTGGTCAGGCCGAGGTAGGAGCGGGCCAGCGCCCCGGCCGGGCGCCGGGACTTCGCTGGACCCGCAGGCCCACCGGGCTCCGGCTGCGCGGACATGTTCCGCTCCGGCAGACTGGAAACCGACGTAGACGCGGCCAAGGCGGACAGGACGACCTCGCGATCGGCGGGAGACGGAGGGCACCCGCACAGGCTCGGGCCCCGCGACCGGGGCTCACAACGTGGTTCTACGACGTGTCGGAGTCTAGCCGTCGGGTGTCGCGCCGGGCGCCCTACCCACGGACAGACAAGATTTTTCTCTCAAGTAGCGATCACAACACATGGCGTAGTCGGCCAGCGGAATCACACGATCTTCAATCACTCAAGGCTTGCGTTGCGGCACATTAGATGAAGAAATCGTCAAGTAGAAGTAACGGAAGGATAGTGTTCTCGCTAACTTTCCCGCGCCGCCACGAGGATCCGGACACTGGGATGAGGCGACCGCGAGAGGGTAGGGGCATCATGGCGGCACGGCGCCGGGGCTTGTGCGGCGGTGCCCGGTCAACAGGCCGTGGCCTGTCTGCAGGTGCTGCCGCGGTGGTCGCCACAGCCGTTCCCGGTGCCGTAGCCGTTCCCGGTGCCGTAGCCGTTCCCGGTACGGCGCAGCGCGACAGTGCCAGACCATGTACCAACGCCCGTGGAGAGGACGTCACAGCGCGATGACCGACCCCTTGGCTCAGCTTTCCACCGCCGGAGTGGCGGTCTGGCTCGATGACATCAGCCGCGATCGCCTGCGTACCGGCAACCTCGCCGAACTGATGCGCACCCGCGCCGTCGTCGGCGTCACCAGCAACCCGACAATTTTCCAGAAGGCGATCAGCAGTGGCTCCGCGTATGACGAGCAGATCCGCGATCTCGCCGTCCGCGGGGTGGACGTCGGTGAGGCTGTCCGAGCGATCACGACGGCCGACGTCCGCGCCGCCTGTGACGTGCTGCGTCCCGCATATGAAGCCAGCGGCGGCGTAGACGGCCGGGTGTCGATCGAAGTGGACCCTCGGCTGGCCCATGACAGCGAACGCAGCGTGGCCGAAGCCCGGGCGTTGTGGTGGTTGGTCGACCGACCGAACCTGTTCATCAAGATCCCGGCTACCCTGGCCGGCCTATCGGCAATCACCGCGACGCTCGCCCAGGGCATCAGCGTCAACGTCACGCTGATCTTCGGACTGGACCGTTACGACGCCGTCATGGATGCGTACATGACCGGCATCGAACAGGCCGGGCAGGCCGGCCATGACCTGTCCAACCTTGCGTCGGTCGCGTCGTTCTTCGTCAGCCGGGTTGACACCGAAGTGGACCGCCGGTTGGAGAAGATCGACACCGACGAGGCCAAGGCACTGCGAGGCAAGGCCGCGGTCGCCAACGCACGGTTGGCCTACGAGCGTTACGAAAAGGCCTTCGCGACCTCGCGCTGGTCGGCCCTTGCCAAGGCCGGTGCCAGGGCGCAGCGACCGCTGTGGGCGTCGACATCCACGAAGGACCCGGCGATGCCGGACACGATCTACGTCGCCGAGCTGGTCGCCCCGGGCACGGTCAACACGATGCCCGAGGCAACGCTGCACGCGTTCGCCGACCATGGGGTGATCACGGGTGACACGATCAGGCCGCACTACGACGATGCCCGTGCCGTGACGGCCCGCATGACCGAGCTCGGTATCTCGCTGCCCGACGTGGTCGAGGTACTTGAGCGCGAGGGTGTGGAGAAGTTCGAGGACTCCTGGAACCAGCTGCTCACAGCCGTGCACGAGAAGTTGGACGCGCAGCGCTGACTGCCGCGCGGCGATGATTCTGGACCTGCCCACGACAATTCCGGACAGCACGATAATTCTGGACAGACAGAGGGGGTTCGGGTGACACCAGCGGTGAGCACCAACCCACTGCGGGACCCGCGCGACCGCCGCCTGCCACGGCTGCCTGATCCGTGTGCGCTCGTGGTCTTCGGAGTTACCGGTGACCTGGCCCGCAAGAAGCTGATCCCAGCCATTTACGACCTGGCAAACCGGGGTCTGCTGCCACCGGGTTTCGTACTGCTCGGGTTTGCCCGGCGCGACTGGAGCGACGGTAATTTCGCGGACATCATCCGGGAAGCCGCGGAGAAGGGCGCTCGGACGCCGTTCCGCGAGGAGGTGTGGGAACGCCTCGCACCCTCGATGAAGTTCGTCCCCGGATCGTTCAACGACGACGCCGCGTTCGACATCCTCGCCCAGACCCTGCTCGACCTCGAGGAAACCCACGGGGTTCCGGGAAATGCGGCTTTCTACCTGTCCATTCCGCCGTCGGCATTCCCGGTCGTCCTCAAGCAGATGCAGCGCACCGGTATGGCGAACAACGAGGCGTCCGGCGGCTGGCGGCGGATCGTGGTCGAAAAGCCCTTCGGGCACGACCAGGAGTCGGCCCGCGCGCTCAACGAACTCGTCGACGACGTCTTCACCCCCGAAGACGTGTTCCGGATCGACCACTACCTGGGCAAGGAGACCGTCCAGAACCTGCTGGCAATGCGGTTTGCCAATACCCTGTTCGAACCGATCTGGAACTCCCACTTCGTGGACTCCGTTCAGATCACAATGGCCGAGGACGTCGGTATCGGCTCGCGCGCCGGGTTCTACGACGAGACCGGCGCGGCCCGCGACGTTCTGCAGAATCACATCCTGCAGCTGCTGGCGCTCACCGCGATGGAGGAGCCGGTGAGCTTCAACGCCGATGCCATCCGGTACGAGAAACTCAAGGTCCTGCGGGCGATCTCGCTGCCGACCGACCTCGCCGCCTACGCTGTCCGTGGCCAGTACGAACAGGGCTGGCTCGCCGGCCGGCGAGTGACGGGCTACCTCGAGGAAGACGGCGTCCCCGCAGATTCGCGGACGGAGACCTACGCCGCTGTCCGGATCGGAATCGAAACCCGCCGGTGGGCCGGTGTTCCGTTCTACCTGCGCACCGGCAAACGGCTGCCGCGCCGGGTAACCGAGATCGCGGTGTTGTTCAAACCGGCGCCGCACCTGCCGTTCGACGCCACCGATACCACCGAGCTCGGCCACAACCAGCTGGTGATCCGGGTCCAGCCGGACGAAGGCGTGACGTTGAAATTCGGGTCCAAGGTGCCGGGCTCCGCCATGGAGGTCCGCGATGTCGCCATGGACTTCCTGTTCGGCGAGGCGTTCACCGAGTCACTACCCGAAGCCTACGAAAGGCTCATCCTCGACGTGCTTCTCGGGGATGCGACGCTGTTCCCGAACAACGCCGAGGTGATCGAGTCGTGGCGGGTGATCGACCCGATGGAGGACTTCTGGGCCGGGACCGTCCCGTTCCGCTACCGGTCGGGCACCTGGGGACCAGCAGCCGCCGACGAGATGCTCGCCCGCGACGGGCGCCGCTGGAGGCGGCCATGAGGCCGGCGACCACGATCACTGCCCCGTCGACGACCGAAGGGCCGCCGACCCGGACGGCACAGATCGCACGGATAGCACGGAGGCGGCCATGACAACTCTGTGGGACACGACCGGCACCGATGTCGTCAAGGCGTTGGCGGCCGAACGACGCTCAGCCGGGGCGCTCGCCTTCGGTCTGGCGCTGACCCTTGTGGTCGTGGTGGACGAGAAGCACGTCAGCGTGGCCGAGAGCGCCGCGACCACGGCGGCGGCGGCCCATCCGTGCCGCCTGCTCATCGTCGTCCGGCGCCAGATCGACGCCTCCAACTCGCGACTGGACGCCGAGGTCTCCATCGGTGGCCGGCTCGGGCCGGGTGAGGCCGTGGTCATGCGGATGTTCGGACGCCTCAGCCTGCACGCGGAGTCGGTGGTCCTGCCACTGTTGGCACCGGACGCGCCCGTGGTGACCTGGTGGCACGATGTTCCCCCGGACCGCATCGCCTACGATCCGCTCGGGGTCTTCGCCGACCGGCGGGTCACCGACGCGTCCGTGGCGGAGGACCCGATCGCCGCACTGCGCCAGCGGGCGGCGGACTTCGCGCCCGGCGACACCGACCTTGCGTGGACGCGGCTGACCGCCTGGCGGACCTTGATAGCCGCCGCGTTCGACTCGCTCATCGAGAAGCCGCGGGCGGTCACCATTGTCGGAGGGGACGTCGACCCCAGTGTCCGTCTGCTGTCCGGTTGGTTCTCCGACCGCCTGAACCTGGCGGTCAACCTGGAGACGAAGGCACACCGTGGGCTCGCCGAGGTACGATTTGATCTTGATGACGGCGAGCTGACAGTCGCCCGACAGGACTCCCGCACCGCGGTACTGAAGCGGCCCGGCCAGCCCGACCGGGCCGTGCCGCTGACCGAACGCGGCCTCGGTGATCTCCTGGCCGAGGAGCTACGCCGGCTTGACCATGACGGGCCCTACGCCGACGCTCTGGCGGCCTGGAGTGGAATCGGAGGTCTCGCGTCCCGTTCCCCGGTCCGCGAACACATCTGGCGCGACCCGATGACGGGCACCGCGGCCAGTCCGGCAACAGCGAGCACGATCGCGGGGACGGCTGGCTGATGGGCGCGCCACCGCAAGTGATCATCCATCCTGACGCGGACCTGCTCGCCGCCGCGACCGCGGCCCGGCTGATCATCAACCTCCAGGAGGCACAGGCTGCCCGCGGCACCGCGTCGGTGGTACTCACCGGTGGCGGTATCGGCACGGCGACGCTTCGGGCGGTCCGCGACAGCCCGATCGTCGCAGCGGTCGACTGGGCACGGGTCGACGTGTGGTGGGGCGACGAGCGGTTCGTTCCCCTCGACTCGACCGACCGCAACGACGGCCAGGCCCGAGCGGCCATGCTCAACGCGCTGCCCCTTGACCCGGCCCGGATCTTCACGATGGGCGACCCGGACAGCACAGCCGACGCTGACGCGGCCGCGACCACCTATGCGCGGCTCCTCGCCGGACGCGCGACCGCCGGCTCCCCTGCGCCCGCCAGGAGCACGGCCGACACCACGGCGGCGGCCCCGGCCTTTGACGTGCTGCTGCTCGGCATCGGACCGGACGGCCACGTGGCGTCGATCTTCCCGGGCTCCCCGGTCGTGGACGCCCGGGCAACGACTGTCGCGGTCCGTGACTCCCCTAAACCACCACCGGTCCGGATCACCCTCACGTTCCCCGCCATCCAGGCGGCCCGTGAGGTCTGGGTCCTCGCCGCCGGCGAAACAAAGGCCGACGCGGTGACCCGGGCACTCGCGGGCGCATGCCCCATGGAGATCCCGGCGGTGGGTGCCCAGGGTCGGGAACGGACCCTGTGGCTGCTGGACCGTGCCGCGGCGGCCGGAGTTCCCGCGCTGGCCATGCCGACTCCGGGCCGGTAGGCCGGCCGGGTCGGGACCGCCGGGTCGGCGTGGTACCGACCGGTAGACGTTGCGACCGGTACCACGCCGAGGCTCACGGTCGAGCCGATCTTCACGGTCAGGCGGTGCCCCGCAGCTTGGCGAGGGCCTCGGCCAGAATCGCCTCACCGTCCTTTTCGTTACGCCGTTCCCGGACATAGGCGAGATGGGTCTTGTACGGTTCGGTCTTCGGCGGCGCGGGCGCGTTGTCGCGGTCGCGGCCCGCCGGGAACCCGCAGCTGGGGCAGTCCCAGGTCTCCGGAATCGCAGCCTCGGCGGCAAACGACGGCTTGGTTTCGTGATCATTGGCGCACCAGAAGGAAATCCGCTGCCGCGGGGCGGTCTCGCCCCGTTCAGCCTCCCCCATCGGTCCCGCTCCTACCCGACTTCCTCGGATGGCGTTACCACCTGCCACGGTCCGTCTACTCCTTTGTCTCGTCCCTCTGTTGACTCCGGACCCGGCCCCCAGCGTCTGCCGGTTCGGCCTGACCGAGTGTAAGACGAGATGGGTCGACCTCGTCGCACCCACCACCGCCGGTCATCCTCACGACGGTTTCAGGTCACTGTAAGCGAACCTCTCACGCAATACCCATGGATACGCCGGTGGGATCACCGTTGTCGAGCGAGCCCAGCCGCAGGAAACCGCGGACGTTGACGCTGTGCATACGCGGCACAACGGTAACGGCCAGCGGGATAACCGCGACGTCGGTGAGCAGCTCCCGTTCCAGATCGCCCCACCGGGTGTTGGCAGTAGCAGCGTCACGCTCGGCGAGCGCATCGTGTAGGGACAGGGTGATCCGTTCGTTACGGTATCCGCCGTCGGCAGGTCGGGGCCCCGACCACGCCGGCTCCAGCAGGGGCTGGAACACGGTACGCCCGGCGTTGCCGAACCACTGTGGTGTCACTGTGGTGAGGGCGAGGTCCCAGGTCTGGCTGTCGGGGGCTACCGCGGCACGCGGGTAGTCGGCGGCAGCCACAGCGATGACCCGCAGTGTCACGCCCGCCCGGGCGAAGCCCGCCGCCAGCGCGGTCGCCACGGCCGCGTCCGACGCCGAGTCGGTGGTGAGAAGGGTCACGGTGGTGAGCGGACCCCCGGGCGCGGCGCGCGTCCCGTCTCGGCACCGCGTCGCATCACCGGTTGACCCGAGGGTGGGGTAGGGATCCCGCGGCTGGTAGCCGACCATCGGGGCCGCCAACAGCTGCGCGGTGGTGGTGGCGGTGACCGGCCCGCCGAGAGCCGCTGCGACACTGGCGCGGTCCACACAGTAGGCGAGCGCCACCCGGACGGCGCTGACGCGTAGCGCGGCGGAGGCGGGGCCGTGCAGCCCTACGGTGAGCGCCACGGTGGATCCTGGGCCGTCCGTCGACAATCTGCCGTCAACGCGGGCGTCGAGCCCCGCCACGTCCCCAGCGGGAACGGAGCTGTCGAGGGCCATGTCGGCCCGTCCGGCTTCGATCTCGGCCTGGGCGGCAGCGGCGTCGATGTTGGTACGCACCGTGACGTGATCGGCAAGTGCCGGGCGGACCCCGTCCGATGACGCGATCCACGCCGGATTGCGCGACAGGCTATATGCCTCGTCGTTCACCCCGGCGCCAAAGTGGTAGGGACCGTCGGAGATGAGGTGCTCAAAGTAACTGGATGAATCCGGTGGGTAGGCAAGAGCTTCCAGTGGTACCGCTGACGCCGCCGGCAGGGCCAGCACATCGGTGAAGTCGGCGGCCGGCTCAAGCAGGTGGAACTCAAGGGTCTCGTCGCCGATGACCTGGACGCCGCTGATCTCGCGATGCTCGATGAAGTCACGCGCACCAGCTGGCGGCGTCCGCCCGAGCTCGTCGCAGTAGGCGGCGAAGCCCGTGACGGTAGCGGCGAAGTAGCCACCCATAGGCGACGGTTTCGGCGGGGTGCACAACCGTTTGATGCCGCGGGCGACATCGGTCGCGGTCACCCGCCTGACCCCCGGGGTATCCCACCGCACCGACGAGCGCAGGATGACCGTGTAGACCTTCCCGCCCTCGCTGACCACGGGCGCACCGACAGCCAGGTCGGGCTGGGGCGCCGCGGCGAAGACCGGGTCGGCGCTCGCACGGTAGGAGTACAGCTGGCGCGAGACCAGCCGCACCAGCATCCTCGCACCGGCATCGGCCGCCCAGCCCGGGTCACCGCTGGGCATCGCGGCACCGACCAGCCGTAGCGTGCCGCCGGGCTTGTCCGTCGGCTCAGAGGTCACTGTGGCGGTGACCGGCCGGACCGGGCCTGGGCCCGGACCCGGCCCAGGCCCAGGCCCAGGAACGGGATCAACACCGGCGCAGGCAGCGGCAACCCCGAAAAGGACAGCCAGGCAGGCGAGGAGCGCCGAGGCCGGCGTTCGTGTCTGTCCAAGGCCGCTCACTCCTTGAGAAGGAGACCCAGGCCGATGATGCAAGTGATCCAGATCAGCGCGACGGCAATCGTCAGCCGATCGAGGTTCTTCTCCACAACCGAAGAACCCCCGAGCGAGGAGGACACGCCACCGCCGAACACCGTCGACAGCCCGCCCCCCTTGGCCCGGTGCAGCAACACGAGCAGCACCAGCAGCACACTCGTGATGATCAGGGCAATGGACAGCCCAACAGTCATCTCTTAGACCTGCTCCCGCGCCATCGTTGGAGGGGTACAACAATCGTGCCAAGTTACATCACGGCGTTCCGGTCGCAGGAACGGCGCGCCACCCCGGCGGCGATGACCGTCTGGACATCCGTTCACTACGGGACGACACCGAGCGAGGTGAGGTCCACCATCATAAAGGCCGCCGAGTAGTGGATGTTGGTGAGCCGATCGCTGTAGACGTTGAGCGCCTGGTCGTAGAGCAACGGGATGTAGGCACCAGACGCCACGACCGCCCGATCCAACGCCGTCCAGACGCCGGCCGCATCATCCCCGTCCGCCGTCCGGATGGCGCGGTCCAGATCCGCATTGACCGCGGGCTGATCCAGCTCGGCGATGTTGACGTTGTTCTGGGGGCTGATCTGGCGTCCATCGGCGAGCGGGGCGAGAAAGGCGTACGGTGCCGCGCGGTACCCACGCCGGGCCGCCAGCACGAGACCGTATTTCATGGCGTGCGTACGGTCAGGCATCCCGGTCACCGCGGCGGCGTAGTGTTGATCATCCAAAACGCTGATCGTGACCGTGATACCGACCCGGGCCAAGGAACTGCGGACCGCCTCCGCCTGGGCGACGTCCAGCGCCGCCGACCCGGTGACGAGCGTCGTGGCGAAGCCGACGGGCCGGCCGCAGGCCGCGAGTTCCTCCCTGGCCCTGGAAACGTTGCCGCCGGCACCCGGAGTCGGGAAGAGATCGAACCAGGAGTAGTACCGCACGGGCGGCGTGAGCAACGTGGTGGCGATCTCCCCGCCGGCGGTCGGGCCACCCCGGGCCGCCTGTTGGGCCCGCTTGTCAAGCGCCCATGCAACAGCACTGCGGCAATGGATGTCGTTGAACGGCGCAACCGTGGTCACCACTGCCAGGTAGCGCAGGATGCCGGTGGGAGCCTCGACGGTGCGCTCCGCGCGCAGACTCGGGTTGGCGACGATCCGGGCTGCGGCCTGGGCACCCACGCCGGCCTGGTCACCGGAGACGTCGGCCTGATCGGTGAGGATCCGGTTGTCGATGTCGGCGGCGGAAAGCCCCATCCGCTCCACGATGCGGTCCGGATGGGCAGAGCGGTTCGGGTCGCCCTGCGGGGTCCAGCGCGGGTTGCGCACAAGGGTGAGCGACTCACCCGGCCGATAATTTTCGATCTTGTACGGTCCGGAGGCAACCGGACGTGCTCCGTACCCGGCGGCCGTGTCATGGGCACGCGGCACCGGGGTCGAGACCGGCGAGGCCATGACAAGGTTCCAGTCCGCGAAGGGTCGGTTCAGCCGGAACGTGATGGTCCGGTCGTCGGGCGTCTGGACCGAGCTGAGACCGAGTCGGTCGGGAGCCGGGTCCTGGTAGGGCCCTGGATAGGGGGTGTTGCCGTCCGCGAGCAACGCCGTCACCTCACCGGGACCACCAGTGATCACATCGGTGGCGAACGCCCGCTCGATCCCGTACTTGATGTCCCTGGAGGTGATCGGCGTGCCGTCCTCGAAGGTCAACCCCTCGCGGATGGTGTAGGTCCAGGTGCGCAGGTCCTTGGACGTGGGCACATCGGTGGCGAGGTCCCCGGCCAGTTTGGCGACGCCGGCGCTCGCGGTGTAGGTCACCAGCTGTCGGAAAATCCAGCGTTCCTGGTTCCAGCAGTGGACAGCCGACGTCCGCTGCGGGTCCCAGGAATCACAGTCGGCGGTCATCACCACACGCAACGTCCCGCCGGTCCGATTCGAAGGCGCGATGATCCGGGTACTGACCGCGGCGGGTGGACCCGGCGGGTCGGACGATGCCTGCCCATCGTGCCCCGCGCCGGTGCAGGCGACCGCAACGAGGCCGAGGAGCGCCACGGCGGTGCCGACCCGGGTGATCGCATGCTTGCGTAGCATGGTCTGCGCTGAGCCCCTTCCCGGCGGGACCGCATCCCGCCACCGGAGCCACCCAAGCACACCCGGATCAGACCGCCTGCCGCACCGGTCGCACCAATCGTCACCCGGTCAATTGGTCACCCGGTCAGGTCGTCGACGACCCGGGGACCTCGGCCTCCGGCGGCGCGAAAAAACCATGATCGCGCCGCCTTCGGCCCAGCGACTCGGGGACCTCGGCCTCCGGCGGCGCGAAAAAACCATGATCGCGCCGCCTTCGGCCCGCTAGCTCGGCGGGGCGCTGCCTAGCTCGGCGGGGCGCTGCGAACGATCGCCGCGAACTCCGCCGCGTCCAGACTCGCACCGCCGACGAGACCGCCGTCCACGTCGGGCTGGGTGAACAACTCAGGCGCGCTCGAGGCCTTCACCGACCCGCCGTAGAGGATGCGGACGACGGCGGCGGTCGCCGGACCGAAATGCTTGGCGAGCCGGCCCCGGATCGCAACGCACATGTCCTGTGCGTCCTGGGCGGAGGCGGTCCGCCCAGTGCCGATCGCCCATACCGGTTCATAGGCGACGACCAGTGTCTGTGCCTGCTCTGGGGTGATCCCGTCGAGCGAACCGTCAAGTTGATCGAGAACATGGGTGACGTGATCACCCGCGACCCGCACCGCTTCGGGCTCGCCCACGCACAGGATCGGGGTGATCCCGTGGCTGTAGGCGGCCCGTGCCTTGGCCGCCACCAACGCGTCGTCCTCGTGGTGGTCGGCGCGGCGTTCGGAGTGACCGACCACCACATAGTCGCATCCCAGCCGGGCGAGCATCGAACCGCTGATGTCGCCGGTGTGGGCACCTGAGCTGTGCGGGGAGAGATCCTGCGCGCCGTACCCGATGGCCAACTTGTCACCGTCGATGAGGGTTTGGACGCTGCGCATGTCCGTGAAGGGAGGCAGTACGACGACCTCGGCATTGTCCAACTCGGCCGGCTTCAGGTCAAAGGCCACCTTCTGGACGAGCGCTATCGCCTCAAGGTGGTTGAGGTTCATCTTCCAGTTACCCGCGACCAGGGTGCGCCGTCCGCTTCCGCGCTGCTTCCTGCTGGCACCGGCCCGCTTGTCAGTCGCCATCACGCGTCCAACGCTGCGAGACCGGGCAGGACCGTGCCCTCCAGATATTCGAGGCTGGCACCACCTCCGGTAGAAATATGACTGAAAGCCTCCTCGGGAATGCCAAGAGCACGCACAGCTGCGGCCGAATCGCCGCCGCCGACGACGGTCAGGCCGTCAATCCGGGCGATGGCCTCGGCCACACCCCGGGTACCCGCCGCGAACGGCGGGAGCTCGAACACGCCCATCGGACCGTTCCAGAACACGGTGCGGGCACCGCGCAACCGATCGGCGAACAGCGCCACCGACGCCGGGCCGATGTCGAGGCCCTTGCCAGCATCGGGAATGGCATCGGCCGGGACCACCGCGGTGACCGCGTCGGCCGAGACCTCCTGCGCCACCACCACATCGGTCGGCAGCACGATCCGGTGCCCAGCCTCGCCCAGCAGGTCCTTACAGGTATCGATCATGCTTGGTTCCAACAACGAGCCGCCGACGCCGTGTCCCTGCGCGGCCAGGAAGGTGAAACACATCCCGCCGCCGACCAGCAGAGCGTCGACTTTCGGCAGCAGCGCCCGGATCACCGCGAGCTTGTCGCTGACCTTCGACCCGCCCAGGACGACCACGTAGGGCCGGGCCGGGGAACCGGCCAGGGTCGCCAGCACCTCCAACTCGGCGCGCACCAGCGCTCCGGCGGCGTGCGGAAGCCTTTCGGGTACGTCCACGACACTGGCATGCGCCCGGTGGACGGCGCCGAACGCGTCGCCGACGTAGAACTCGGCCAAGCCTGCGAGCTCGTCGGCGAACGCGGCGCGTACCGCCGGGTCCTTACTCGTCTCACCGGGATGGAAACGCAGGTTTTCCAGGAGCGCGACCTCACCGTCGCCAAGCTCGGAGACGATCTTCTGAGCATAAGGCCCGGCAATGTCACCGCCGGAACCCCCGCCAGCGCTACCGCCAGCATTGCCACCGGCGAACGCGACCGGCCGCCCGAGCAGCTGCGCGAGCCGCCCGGCAACCGGGGCAAGCGAGTACGCCGGGTCCGGCACGCCCTTGGGTCGCCCCAGGTGGGAACAGACGACCACCCGGGCGCCCCGGTCCGCCAGTGCCCGGATCGTGGGGACGCTTGCGCGCACCCGCCCGTCATCGGTGATGCGGGGCGTGTCGCCGGAACGGTCCAGCGGAACGTTCAGATCGCTGCGGACGAGAACCCGGTGTCCGTCAACCGGTAGATCGTCAATCATTCTCACGCCGTTTGCTCCAGAGTTTCCAGAAAACGCGCAGGAGTTCTCCAACGTCCCACGTCAGCCCATCCGGCCCCCCCGGATCGGCATGCGGACAACGGCCGCGGATGATTCATGATCGTGCTGCGGCCGTTACAGGCGTCCGCCGACGAGAGCGGTGAGATCCACCAGGCGGTTGGAGTAGCCCCACTCGTTGTCGTACCAACCGATGACCTTCACCTGGTTACCGCTGACCATCGTGAGCAGCGAGTCGAAGGTGCACGACGGCGACGTGCCGACGATGTCGGAGGAGACGATCGGATCCTCGGTGTAGACGAGGATGCCCTTGAGCGCACCGTCGGCTGCCGCGCGGTAGGCGGCGTTGACCTCCTCGATCGTGACCTCCCGCTTGAGGGTCGCGACCAGATCCGTCACCGAACCGTCCAGAACCGGTACCCGCATGGCCAGGCCGTCCAGCTTACCCTTGAGCTGCGGCAGGACGAGGGCGGTCGCCTTGGCGGCGCCGGTCGTCGTCGGGATGATGTTCTGCGCGGCGGCGCGGGCACGACGCAGGTCCGAGTGGGGGAAGTCGAGGATGACCTGGTCGTTGGTGTAGGCGTGCACCGTCGTCATCAGGCCGCGCTCGATACCGAAGGCGTCCTCAAGGACCTTGGCCAGCGGTGCGACACAGTTGGTCGTGCATGATGCGTTCGACAGGATAGTGTGCTTTGCCGGGTCGTACACGTCGTCGTTCACGCCGATGACCACGGTGAGGTCCTCACCCTTGGCCGGGGCGGAGATGATGACCTTCTTCGCACCCGCCTGGACATGCTTGCGGGCGTCGTCGGCCGAGGTGAACCGACCGGTGGACTCGACAACCACATCGACCCCGAGGTCGCCCCACGGAAGCGCGGCCGGATCACGCTCCGAGAGCACCTTGATAAAACTGTCGCCGACCTTGATCCCACCATCGCCGACACTGACCGACTCCGCCAGCGTACCCAGCGTCGTGTCGTACTTCAGCAGGTGAGCCAGAGTCTTGTTGTCAGTGAGATCATTGACCGCAACGATCTGTACGTCGTTACGCTTACTCGCCGCAAGGGCCCGCCAGAAGTTGCGGCCGATACGGCCGAAGCCGTTGACACCCACTCGGGTAACCACGTCAGGGAACCCCTCTACGTCGTGTGCTTTCCGTTGTCGCAGTGAGCCTAACGACTTTGGACATCATCGGCCGGTATCCGGCCGGATCGCTGTTGGTCTCCTCACAGATCGGCGCCCGGCGTGTCCAGGACCTGCTCGCCTGGCTCTTTTTCCGGTTTTGGTGGGTTACCGGCCGACTTGATCCGCCCGCGAGCCGACCCCGATCACGGCCCCACCGCAGAAAAGACCCATATCTACACAGCGTGACTATTTTCAACGACGCCACCTCAAAGGCGCGGACACTGTCAGCTTCCGCCGCCGGCATCCGCGCTGGTCCCAGCCGGTCCCGGCTGGTCCCGGCTGGTCCGGTCGCGACGAACCGGACCACAGCGCCGCCCGGGCCGGCCCGGACCGGTGCCCACTTGATCGGTACGGGTCACGGGATCGGCTGACGCTCCAACCTGCTCGTTACACCGATCGCTTCGATAATGCAAATGTGCGGTCTGTGGCGCCGGGCCGTGGCGCCGGTCCGTGGCGCCGGTCCGTGGCGCCGGGCGACGACTGCGACTCGGCGGCTTCGCCGGCCCCGGGGCACGGGCACGGGCACGGGCACGGGCCCAGCCGGTATTCCTGCCGGGGCGGAATCCGTCCGCGGCGATACCGTCCTGAACGGGATTTCACCGGACCGGTGCTGAAAAGAAGCAGATACGTCGGGACGGACCGGGAGTTCACCCGCGAGTGGCTCCGGCGATGGCGGATCGCCGTGCTCGTATGCGGTGTGTCGCGGTAACTTCGCAGTTCCCCGGTCAGCCGGCGAACCACATTCCGATGAGACCGATGTCGCCCAACTGGGAGTAGACGCATGGGCTTGACGCGCCCTAAGCTGCCAAACAGTTCAGCAACCGACCGCCGCTGGAAAACATGCGGAAGGGGGCTGGACGAGAAGTCGTTCTTCCCGTCTCCGGCCGGCCGATGACGGCGCGATATTGGCCCTTTTCGCGCCGTCTTCGGTTCGGCCGGAGACTACATAAGCTCCTCGGTGGCCGGCTTACCGTGCCCTGGCCACCGAGGGTTGAACAGGTACCGGCGGTCCCCGCCTCCGTCCCCACTCACCCCACCGGGGTGGGGCCGTCGGTACCTTCCAGCTGGTGCGGCGGCACGAGTTACGGCGACAGCCCCCGGTCGTAACGACTTGTGCCGCCGCACCTCAGCAACTGACGAAGAACGCGGAAAGACCGAAGAACGGGGTAATGGCCGCACCGGCGCACCAGCCCGACCTGGCGACCCTGCCGGTGCAGGTTCACCTTCTCCACAGGCAGCTTGGACGAACAGTGAACAACGGCGTGACAATCCCTGCCGGACATTCATGCGCCCGACCCGACGATACCCGCTCAGGTATTTTCTCACCTCGCCGGAGGAGCCGCGGAAACCCGCTCGGACCAGACGGCCGTCAGCTCCCGTTGCCAGTTCTCGATTGTGAACGGTGAGCGGACGAAATGCCGCAACGCGGCCCGTCGGTCGTCCAGGGACGGCGGGAGGCTGGTCAGCGCCCGCGCGGTGTCAGCCCAGATCTCCTCCGCTGCTGACAGCGGCAGCATGGTGATCCCCGGCAGGAGTCGAGAGATCTCCCCGACGCCGGCCAGATCGCAGGACAGCACCGGGGTGGCCACCGCACAGGCTTCCAGCACGGCACTCGGCAGACTCTCGTGGTGGGATGTGACCAGCAACAATGATGCCGCGACCAGCAGACGCGGGATGTCGTCACGCTCCCCGAGCAGCGCGACACGGTCACGGACGCCGCGTCGGGCGGCGAGTGCGAGCAGCCGCGCAGTGTCGCCGGTCTCCTGGCAGCCGATGATCTGCAGGCGGCCGTCGACCCCACGGGCCTGCAGCGCGGCAAGGACGTCCACGGCGCGAGCGCGATTGGCGTTCATCCCGGGCCGGCCGATGTGCACCAGGGTGATCGGGTCCACCACGCCCACCGGCGCGGTCTCCAGCGCACGCCGCCGGGCTGCGATGGCAACGCCGAGCGGCTCGACCGCCAACCCGTCATAGATCACCCGACAACGCGGGTCGACCCGCCATTCCGACCGCCAGAGCCCCCGCATGGCGGTCT
>NZ_CAUVXL010000104.1:0-41356 GCF_963555915.1 Protofrankia sp. Cas4 | reverse complement strand
CGCACACCGCCACCAGATCGGTCGCGCCGACGTCGATCAGACCTCGGTCGACCACGCGCGCCAGGCGTTCCCCGGCCGGACCGGTGCGTCGCCAATCCTGGCCGGTGTGGAAGTGGGCGACGCGCCGCGACACGCCGGCCACTCTGGCAAGTCCGAGCACAGCCCCCGAGGATGTCGGCACAGATGAATGCACGACCGAGGGCCGCAGCCGGCGCAGGAGTCGGATGAAGGTCAGTGGGAAGGATGGGCCGGGTCGGCAGTGGTGCACCTCTCCGCCGAGCGCGTGGATTTCGTCCTCCCACGCTCCCGGCTCGCCGGCCAGGGCGCAGAACACCAACCGGAACTCATCTGGATCGAGCCTGCGCATCAGTTCGACGGTACGACGCTGCGCACCAGCCCGGTCCATGGCGCCGACCACGTGCAGCACCGTCCGCGGCGCTCCCACGCTCACGATCGCGACCCGGGCTCGGTCACCCGACGGGCGAACTCGACGTAGAAATGCCGGGCGCGTTCCTGGAGGAGCCGGGCACGATATCCCTCCGCCGTCGCCCTGTTACGAACAGACATTGCGGCCAGGCGCCCAGGCGAGACGAGCACCTCCTCGATGCGGGCGGCGAGCTGGGCAGGGCGTCCCGGGCGCACCAGATCCGCACCCGCGAGCAGTTCCACCGTGCCGCCGACGCTCGAGGCGATCGCGGGAACGCCGCGGGCCGCGGCCTCCAGCAGCACCCGGGGAAGTCCTTCGGTGCGCGAGGGCAGAACGAACAGGTCGGTCTCGTCGAACGCGGCGCGTATCCCGGGCCGGTCAAGCACGGTCACGAAGGTCACGACACCGCCGATACCGAGATCGCGCGCCCGGGCCACCAGCGCGTCATGGCGGCGACCAGTGCCGACAATCGTCACAGTGATGCCGTCGTCGCGTCGGGCGATGCGGGCCACCGCGTCCAGAAGCACGTCATGGCCCTTGTGGTTGTGCTCCTGGGAACCGATCGCCAACAATCGGGCGGGTGCCGGCGGGCGGGCGAGCTGCCCACGGGGCCCGGCGCAGTAGTCACTCTCGTCCAGCCGGACCGTCGAATAGGACGTCGTGAACGCATCGTCCGGTGGCGGGTGGTCACGCTGTAGTACCCGACTCGTGACATAGCTGACCGCGACCGCGCCCGTGCGCTGGCGGGCGAACTGGCGCCGAGCCGGTCCGGCGGCCCACCCGCCGAGGATCTCCCCGGCCATGTTCGCCGGGTCACCGACCACCTCCAGCGCATACGGAATCCCGCGCACCCGCAACGCGGCGACCAGCGCGGTGCTGACCAGGCTCGGCATCCTGGCGATGTAACAGGTGCCGGACGCCGCCGTACCGGCTGTACCGGCCGGGCCAGTCGCGCCGGCCCGACTGGCGTCGCGGCACACCCGTCCGATGGCGCGGCGCAGTGCGGGCAGGGCGCACAGATAGCCTCGCGCGCCGCGATAGTCGGTGAGCGGGTGGACGGTGACCCCTGGACCATCGGCCCGCTGAGTGCTGATGATTCCCTCGGTGATCTCGGCGTCGGTTTGGCGCGGGCCGCGCGACCAACTCGGCGGCGCCGGCGCCGCCACTCTGGCGAGCACTGTGACGGAATCGAAGGCATCGAGGTAACGCGACCACATGGGATAGGCGTCAGCGGGTGTAGGCGATCGGATGCTGCCGTCGGGCAATCGGTGCAACCGTGCGTCCGTCGCGACGACGACCCGCATTCCACCTGCCCTCCATACCAGACCGGACCGGGCCGGAGCACTCCGGCCGGCACGCACATCCTCGCACCCAAACTGTAACCTACAGCATTTGTAAGACCACCTGTAGTTACGTTACAGGAGCGTGATGTCGGCTTCGCCTTCGGCGGCTACCGCGGTGCCGTCGTGGCGTGCGGACCGCGGTGAGGGCAACCAGCAGCGGGTGTCGAGCACGGCGCGGGCGTAGCGTGCCACTAGGTCCCGCCCGAAGGCGTCGTGATCGACCAGGACGACCACCAGGTCGGCAGCGGCCAGTTCCTGGGCGTCGGCCTCGACGAAGGTCACCCCCGACGGCAGGCACGAGTCGTCGACGTGCGGGTCCGCGGCCCGCACGTCCGCGCCGAGCGCATCAAGGAGCACGGCGACCCGCACCGCCGAGGACTCCCGCGCGTCACCGGTGTTCTTCTTGTAGGCCAGACCCAGCAGGAGAATCCGGCTTCCGTTCACGGCCATCCGACGACGGTTGAGTATTTCCACGACCCGCCGTACGACGTGGTCGGGCATGTTGTCGTTGACGTCGTTGGCGAGCTCCACGAACCGGAAGCTGCGCCCGAGGCTACGGCGCACCCGCCACGACAGGTAGGACGGGTCGATGGGCAGACAGTGCCCGCCGACCCCGGGGCCGGGGCTGAACCGCAGGAAGCCGAACGGTTTCGTCGCCGCCGCCTCAATGGCCTCCCAGACGTCGACGCCCAGCTCATGGGCGAACATCGCCAGTTCGTTCACCAGTGCGATGTTGACGTGGCGGAAGGTGTTCTCCAGCAGCTTGGTCAGTTCCGCGGTGCGCACGCAGCCCACCGGCACGGTCCGCTCGACCAGGGTGTCGTAGAACTCCCGAACGGCCCGCAGCGACGCCACGTCGATCCCCGAGACCACCTTCGGGGTGTTGACCAGGTTCCAGGTCGGGTTACCCGGGTCGATCCGCTCGGGCGAGTACCCGAGGAAGAAGGAGCCCCCGGCGACCAGCCCGGAGAACTCTTCCAGGATCGGCCCGAACAGTTCGTCGGTGGTTCCCGGGTAGGTCGTGGACTCCAGCACCACGGTCGCCCCGGGCGCGAGGCGCGCACCGAGGCTGCGCCCGGCGCTTTCGATGTAGGACAGATCCGGGATACCTTCACGCAACGGCGTCGGTACCGTCACCACAGCCACGTCGAACCCGGCGGCGTCCTCATAGTTCGACGATGCGTAGTACCGGCCGCTCTCCAGAGCGGCGGCCACCGTCGAATCCGGGACGTCCTCCACGTAAGACTCGCCGATTCCCAGGCGCTTGACCCGGCCTTCGTCGATCTCGATCCCGACCACGGACCAGCCAACCTCGACCGCCCGCATCGCCAGCGGCAGGCCCACATAGCCCTGACCCACCACCACCAACTTTCCGCAACGACTCATATACAGATCGTGACAGACCTAACGCCCCCTGGAGGGATGTCGTGGCAGGTGTCGCGCCCCAGCAACAAGCAACCGCATTAGCAAGCGACACATCAACTACATTGAGTAATATTATTGATACTAAAAAACATCCAAGCCCGGACCCGAGGAGGGGCGGACGACGTGGCACTTTCGGCGACGATCAACCAACCAATCTCGTCCACGCCGCCCTGGCAGGTGCTGGTGGTCTGTACGGGCAACCTGTGCCGATCACCGATGACCGAGTATCTCGCCGTCGCGGCATTGCGGGCAAACCTTGGCACCGAGGTGCATTCGGTGACCGTCAGCAGCGCCGGAACACACGCCCGTAACGGCATGCCGATGCACCGGCATGCCGCCGCAGTCCTGGCAGAACGAGGCATCAACCCGGCCGGCTTCGCCGCGCGCCGCCTTGACGGCACGATGGTGAGCGACGCTTGCTTGGTGCTGTGCGCCGGGCGCGAACACCGCAGCTTCGTGGTGGCAATGGCGCCGAAGGCGGTGCGCCGTACCTTCACGCTCCGAGAGTTCGCCCGGCTGACCGCCGGCATCGCCTCCACCGGCATCCCGGCACACACCGGCCAGGCGAACCCCTGCCCAGCGGAGACGATCCGGGCAGACGGTGTCCGAACCTGTGGAGACGCGCTTGTCGCCCACGCGGCGGATCACCGGGGTCGACTCCGGCCCGAGCATCCCACCGACGACGACATCGCCGACCCGATCGGAGCATCGATCGAGGCGTTCCGATCCTGCGCCGAGCAGATCAGCGCCGCGCTGGCGCAGCCGCTGGCACTGCTGACCCGCGCCGTACAGATGAACACCTGACCCCCGCCGGCACACCAACACCCATGGTAATCATGGCCGGGGACAACCCGGTGCGACTGGCCCACTGGCGTAACCAGGGGAGAACCTGGTCGCCATGCATCGGCCGGGACACGAAGTAGCCCTGTACCTCGTCGCATCCCCAGGCCGCCAGTAGCGCCCATAGGCCGGTTGTCTCGACGCCCTCGGCGACCATCCGCAGTCCGAGCGTGTGCGCCAGGGCGATGGTCGAACGGACGATCTCCGCAGCGGTCGAGTCCCGTTCGACCTCTCGCAGGAAGGCCCGGTCGAGCTTGAGCTCATCGGCCGGTAGGTCGCGCAGGTAGGCCAATGAACAGTAGCCGCTGCCATAGTCGTCGAGGCTGACCCGGACGCCGAGCATCCGCAGCCGGGCGAGCGTGCGCTGAGCATGTTCACGCCGCGCCATCAGGGAATCCTCGGTGATCTCCACACACAGCGCAGCGGGCGGCACATCCGCCTTACCCAGGGCGTCACGCACCTCCAACGCGAAGCCGGAATCGACGATCACGGATGCCGGAACGTTCACCGATACTGACAGCGCTGCGCCGCCGGCGCGCCAACGTGCGCACTCGTCCAACGCGGTCCGAAGGACGAGCGCGGTCAGCGCCGGCATCAGGCCCATGGCCTCCATGTCGGGGAGAAAGAGATCTGGCGAGCGGACGCCGTCGACGGGATGTCGCCACCGCACCAGCGCCTCCATGCCGGTGACGCAGCCGGTACGCAGATCGGCTTTGGGCTGGTACCGCAGTTCGATCTGCCCACCTCGCAGTCCCGCGCGCAGCTCAGTCCGCAGCCGCAGCCGGGCCGGGCTGGGCCGGACCAAGCCCGTGTCGTACACACGGTGACTAATGTGTGACTTCTTCGCCTCGCGTAGGGCCAAGGCGGCATTGCCCAGTAGCTCGCTGACATCGGTACCGTGATCGGGAGCTATGGCGATACCTACCTTCACCTCAAGTGGTGCCCGCATACCGGCCAGTACGAACGGCATTCCCAGCGCATCCCGGACACGGACCGCCACATGGTCGACCACCGTCCGTGCCTGTTCGCCGTCGATCCCACGAAGCAGCACGGCAAACTCGTCGCCACTGATCCGTGCGAGCAGGTCACCGGGCCGTCGGACCGCACTGATCCGCCGGCTCACAGCGACCAGCAGACGATCGCCGTACTCATGACCGAGGCCACCGTTGATCTCGCCAAAACGGTCGACGTCGATCAGCATCAGCGCCGTGGTCGGCCCGGACACCCGACGGCCAGGCGATAGGCCGCCGCTCCCGGCACCTACCGCTGGTGGCTTCGGGACGTCGGTGAGCAGGCGTGCGGCCTCCTCCAGAAACCCACGCCGATCGGTCAGCCCGGTCAGTTCGTCGATCCGCGTGAACTCACCGTCGGTCTGTTCCGCCCGACGCGCACGGGTCCGCAGTACTGTCCGAGCGATCACAAAAATGACCGACAGCCACAGCAGGTCAACGACCCATACGGCAACTTCGCGGCGCAACATGATCAAGATCGGCAATCCAGCCATGATCGCTCCGATGGGCACCGAGGTCACCGGTGCACCGTGCCCAACACCTGCACCGGCACCGGCACCGGTTGGCCGAGCGGCCCGGTGGATCCGGTCGGCACAACCCGACAGGAGTGACGAGCCCTCCGCCGACGCAGCCGAGTGAAGCTTCCGGTGCCGTGCCCTGTTCGCCGACATGAACATCGCAATCATTGAGCTGATAATGTCGCGATGAGCTCACTGCCGGCGCATCCTGTGCCATTGCCAAGCATCGAGTCCCCCGGATTTCGAACGTGCTGATTGTTCAGCGTGACCCGTCCGAGGGTAACGGGTTGCTCTTCCCCTATATGCGGCACTTCGGTCGCAGTCGATCAGCTTCAAGCCGCACTACCAGGCATTTCCCGCGTATGAGCTCGGTCCGCGTCGAAGACAACCACCGGAAGCCACAACGTGGTCCGTTTAAAAGCCCACAGCGTGGCTGCCCGAGGGGACGTCAACACCGATCGGATCGACCGCACTGTGACGTCGCTCTGCGCGCAGTGGTTGCTGGCCAGGACAGAAGTGCCGCGAACGGCACTGATAGCAGTAACGGCGGCGCCAGTCGCTCTAAGTATACCAATTAATGCCATATGCCCACAGCGGGCTGGGTATACGCCGCCGCGCCACGCAAGCTAATACCCAACGTAACCCCATTGCTACGCTAAGATTCATGCCAGCAGACATCGAGGCCCGCACCCAGCCTCCAGACGCTGTCGCCGAGGAGAGGCCCGTGAAGTTCCTGCCCGTCATAGGCTCGTGGCCGAGCTAGCTCGCATAGACCGCAAAACTCGGGCCGCCCGATCATCATGCCGGGCTCCCCACCGGAGGTCGGCTTCGGTAAGGCTCGAGCCCGGCTCACACAAAGCGCCGGAGGATCGGCAGCGGATGCCCATGCCCATGCCCATGCCCTGACATCGGTGCCGACGGTGACCTCGTTCCGTAACACGGACCGCGTCGCGGCAGGCCGAATCTCCGGAGCTCCAGTTTTCGACGTTCTGGACCTTCAACCATGCACGGAGTATTAGCTTGTCCACTGACGGGATCATCGCCCTCACTCTGGCTGCCATACTGTGCCTGACGACAAACATAGTCACGAAGCGACGCTCAGGGCGAGTCAATCCGGTCTTCATTCACAATCTTGTCTGGATTGCCGCGCTCCTGATCTTCGCGGCCGGCCTCATCCAGTACAATCATCTTTCACTGCACGCCTGGATGTTACTCGTCGCAGGGCTTGCCGGGGCGAACCTTCCCGCGCTCCTGCCTCCCGGGCCGGCGGTCGCGGGCACGAATATTCACTCCACCAAGCCCGCCACCAAGCCTTGGCCGGGATGCACGCTGATCCTTCCAGCACTCTTCGCCATCGGATTCGTGTGCTACCTACAAGCCATCAGCGGCACCTACGGCATCGGCCGAATACTCTCCGATCCAGCATTCATACGCAGCAGGCAGGGCAGTGACCAGTTTGTTGATTCATTTCCACTCTACGCACGACTGCTCTACTTCCTGGGGCCGTTCGTATTCTTCTGTTATGCGAACCCGAAGATCTCCGGGATCCGAGCGCCGCGTACCGTCCGCTGGATCGTCATCATTTCGGTGAGTGCCGCGCTCCTGATGTCACTGGGACGTACGCTGCCCTTCGTCGCCCTTGCGTGGCACAGCACCGCCGCTCTGCTCACGAGCCGTCAGAAAGTTGACAACAGGACCAGTCGTAAGCGACGCCTTGCCATACCGCTCATCAGCGTCATAGCCGCCCTTGCGGCTTTTCAGTACATCGGGTCGCAGCTCGGCAAGCTGGGTTCAGCCGACGCACGTTATCAAAGCTATGTCACCAGCACAAGCCTGCAAGGCAGCCCATGGACATCGTTGATCGTATATGCGACTAGTGGAATCCCGGCCTTCGGAAGCCTTGTCGACGATCCCACGTCGCACCTGGAGTACGGCCGCCAGACAGCCAGCCCCCTCCTGAAAATCGTTCCCATAACGACAGCCGGGAAAGAAGTCTCACAGTTTGTCAACGTCCCGTTCCCAACCAATGTATACACGTGGTTCGAGCCATATTACCGTGATTTCGGCGACGTCGGCGTCGTGGTCTTCTCCCTCCTCATCGGTTTCGCGCTCACCCATACCGCCGACCGAGCATCGGAGGGGCCGATTCAACTCTCAGCAGCCGCCCTGCTAATTGGCCTCAGCGCGTGGGCGCCATTCGTCAATAAATATGTGTCCTCGTTTACCTTGGAATATCTTGTAATTCTTGTGATTATTCACAGGTCGCGAAAACAGCTGGCAACCGACCGAACGACCCCGGAACTTGCCGCCACGGCGCGGCTGCGGCCGGCATGAGGCAGCGCCTCATTGGACTTCTGGTCAGCCTGTCGGCCGCCAGTTACCTCACCAGCTTCCTCCGGGAACGGTTTCTGTATCGCAAGGCAGTCGGTCTTCCCGCGCTCGACCACGCTGTCATCGTCCTCGGCTCTGCAGCAGTGTTCGCCAACGTCCTGGGCCTGTTCCTGGGGACCTTGTGGCTTACCGGCCGACTACACCGAGCCAGATGGCCGTTCCTTGTTCCCGGCATGGCGACGGCTCTCGTCGTTGTTGTCGCCGAGCCAGCCTTCTTCATCATCATGGTACTGGTCGGCGCCGCGGCTACCTACGAAACAAACCGACAACGCTCCGCCTTCGCCGGACGGCAGTCGGTGGCCCTGTTCGGCGCATTGACCGCCATTATTCCCACGCTCACAGTCTGGTCCGTCCTGGGAACCACTACCGTGCCACGTATTCTCGATGGCTATGCCGCCGGTGCGTTCTGGCAGGCGTCCTTCGCGACCGCCGCCGCATACGGCACTACCCAGCCGGCGGCGAATGTCCAGTCCCGCCCGGTACTCTGGCCAGTCGCATATATTGCAGCCACCCAGATCCATGCGATGATTGATCGCTTTCTACTGGCGGGTACTGGAAACGGTATGGCGGCATCCGCCGCCTTCGGATATAACCTGGCCGATGCCGTTGTGCTGGTATTGGCCGGTCCGCTTGCCGCCGAGATCGTCGCCGGACGGCTCTCCTTCGATCGGTCACGGCGCCTGCTGCTCATCGGTGGCGTTGTCACAGCCACGTATCTTCTGTCGATACCCGCTGTCCTGGGAATAGCAGTCAAGGGCGGTAACGCAACGGGTGAAGAGTTCGATCAGCTGGTGCTCTTCGCGCTTCTCTACGGAACAGGAATGATTCCAGCTCTCTGGTGGATCATTACAACCCGAGAGATGCTCAGTCACCAGATTTGGTGGGCGCTTGCAGCACGCACCGCAGGCCTGATGCTCGTCGTGCACTGCGCCTTTTCGGTCCTGCTCCGGGTCATGGGAGCTTCGCAATTGATCCCATTCGGCTGGCTCATCGGTACTGCCGCCGGTGCGATGATCTGCCGACGTCCAACGTCGCTGCGACGAATTCCTAAACATGCTGTGCGATCCGAGCACAGAGAGGAGAACGTTCCATCATGTTGACGCAAACCGTCATCCCTCCGTCGGTGATGCACGCTCATGTGGTGAATATTGTCACCGCCGAGGTGCGCGACTGGGAACGCGGACAGAAGCTACGAATTCTAGACGTCGGCTGTGGCGACGGACGGTTCATCGGTTTCGCGCATCAGCGGTTGCCTATCATCACCGAGCGGCCGGTCGAAATCTACGGCTTCGATGTCTCAGACGCCGGGCTGCAACGCTCCGACTTCTTCGCCCGCACGATCGACGGACTGACCCAGATAGATCCTACAGTCAACTGGCCGGCGAGACTACAGCAGGTCACGTCAGGGGACCCCTGGCCGTTCTCTGACGGCTGGTTTGACATTGTGGTGTCAAACCAGGTCGGAGAACACGTCCGGGACATCAGTCGGTTCCTGGCGGAGGCTGCCCGCGTAACAAGGACCGGGGGGTTTTCCGTACATGTGTTCCCGCTTCGCGGCTATCTGGTGGAAGGGCATACCGGTATTCCATTTGCCCATCGGATCCTGTCACACGACTTCCGCGAAACCTATCTGCGAACGGTGGCGAGGTTTGGCCTCTCCCGGATCGGTCCGCTGCGCCAAAACCCCAAAGAAAGCGCAACAGAATTCGCGACCACGCGGTCTGACTACGTCTCGTTCGAGACGTGTTACCACACCTGGCCGGAGCTTGCACAAGCCGCCTGTGCGGCGGGATGGCGAGCCTCCTACAGGTACACACCCAACGTATATTTGCTCAAAGCCGGCTACCTCGCCGGAGTCGATCTGGCCAATGTTTATCGTCGTCCCCGGCCGATCGTTGATGCACTGACCTTCCGACCGCTGAGTCGGATTTCAAGCGTGACGGTATTTCTCGAGCGGAAACATACATACGATGCTGATTCAGTCTGATCACCCTGTACTGCATGTGGTGACCCCATATGGACCGGGCGGAGGCAGTTCCCGGGTGCGGGTGCTTGACTGGCTCCGGTGGCTCCGGCTGGATGCCGAGGTACACGATTACCTCGGCCGACACAATGCAGACCCCCGCGCGTTGGCCTGTCAGCCGCTGGCAGTTGCCGGCGCTGAACGAGCGACACGCAGACTACGGCGTCGACGAACCGATCGGCTGTTGCTGCACCGTGAGGCGAGCCCATTTAGTCGTGGCCACCTCGAACGGCAGATCCTGTCAGCCGCCCGCCTCGGAATCTATGACTTCGACGATGCGCTGCAATGGGATTCGGGCGGCGGATGGACACGGAACATCATCCCGAAGCCAGCGAAATGTATCGCCGCGGTCAGGGCAGCGGACAGAGTCGTCGCCGGCAATGACGTGCTCGCGGACTGGGCCGCTGGCTTCAGCCGAGACGTGGTCATGATTCCAAGCTGTGTCAACCCGGAAGCCTATACACGAAAGAATCTCTACACGCTTTCCGATCCGCCGCTGCTGGGCTGGGTCGGCAGTCCGAGCACTGAACGCTACCTCCGCCTTGTCGAACGTCCGCTTCTCGAACTTCATCTCCGGACCGGGGTCCGTTTTCGGATCGTCAGCGCCGGCGCGGCGTCCCTCGGCGCCCTCGACGTCATGGTCGAGCGGGTACCCTGGAGACAACTCGACGTCAGCCGCCACCTTGCGGAAATGGATGTCGCCATCGCTCCGCTCGACGACGGGCCCTATGAACGTGGTAAATGCGCATACAAAATTCTCCAGTACGGAGCGTCCGGCGTGCCCGTTGTCGGTTCTCCGGTGGGCGCGAACCAATTGGCGCTCCAACGGCTGGGTGGCACGGCAATCACCGAGCCTGGCGACTGGTTTGATGCGATATATACCCTTCTCACCATGAGTGCCGCTAAGCGCGCACAAATCGGTGAACACGCCAACCTGGCCGTCCGAGAACACTACTCGTTCGCTTCCTGGGAATCGAGATGGCGCAGCGCGGTTGGGCTCGATCCCTGCTGACGGACGGACGCTGAGAATCGCTCCTCCAACCCCTGGAAATTCGTCCGACAATGACCGAATCCTGCGGCCGATCCGAGCAGATCCGAGCAGATCCGAGAAAACACCCGCTTCCAGATGCTCGCTTTTTGCAAAACATCCACTACCGTGAGTAGTATGACTATCACGGATATTCCGCATGCCAGCGGCCCCGGTGGAACTTCAGCGCAAGGGGTTGCCATCAGACTGATGTTCATCGTGACCGTTCCGATGAGCGCCCGTATCCTGCTCCGTGGCCAGCTCGCCGATATGAAAAGTCGTGGCTATTCCGTAACCCTCGTCTCGTCTCCAGGACCTGACCTGTCGGCAACCGGTCAGCGCGAGGGTGTCAAAGCCATTCCCGTGCAAATGGAACGTCAGATATCTCCCTTGCTAGACCTGCGGGCACTATTCGATCTCATCCGCGTCCTGCAAAAGGAGCAGCCGATGATCACAAAGGTCGGGACACCCAAGGCGGGGTTGCTCGGCGGGCTTGCGGCCGTGGCCACCGGTGTGCCCTGCCGTGTGTACGTACTGCACGGCCTACGCCTGGAAACCGCCACCGGGCTGAAACGCGCACTCCTGTGGAGCGCGGAGCGCGTTGCCTGTCTCAGCGCACATCGAGTCCTCTGCGCAAGCCCGAGTTTGCTGCGGGAGGCCGAACGACTTCACCTGCTGCCTCGCGGAAAAGGCGTTCTTCTCGGTGGTGGCACCACCAACGGAGTCGACAGCAGTCGATTTACAGCCACCGAAGAACGCCTGCGTGCGGCTAGTACACTCCGCGAAGGACTTGGGGTTCCCGAGGATGCCAAGGTCATTGGCTTCGTGGGTCGGCTCACCGGCGACAAGGGTGTCGTGGAACTACTCGCGGCGCACCGAATCCTCAGGCGCAGTTTTCCCGATCTGTGCCTCCTGCTTGTCGGCGAGCCGGATCCGGACGATCCGCTACCCGCTCATGCGGCGTCGATGCTGGCCGCACCAGGTGTGATCATGGCTGGCTGGATGGTTGACACCGCGCCGGCATACCACGCAATGGATGTCCTGGCGCTTCCCACTTACCGAGAGGGATTTCCGGGCGTCCCACTTGAAGCCGCCGCTGCGGGTCGACCGGTGGTCACGACAAGCGTCACGGGTGCAGTTGATGCGGTCGTGGAGGGCGTCACCGGGTACATCGTCCCGCCGAGGGATCCGGGCGCCCTCGCCGATGCGCTGGGCCGTCTGCTCGCCGATCCGGCCCTGGCTGTGGAGCTGGGGAGGAGCGGGCGAGAACGGGTCGGACGTGATTTCAGTCAGGCCACTGTCTGGGATGAGAATGCTGCCCTTTTCCGGGAACTTCTCACGGAGCGGAGCAACAGCATGAAAACCGATACGAGACTCAGGAGGATGGTGAAGCGAATTCGTGGAACAGCCGCGGTTGGGAGTACTTGAACCGGCTGCGGACAGCTGGCGGCTGGCAGAGACGCAGCTACGGGACGCCGTCTCCCTACGACCGAGTCAAGGTTTTCATCCGAAATTCTTCCTTTAGCTCAAGAATCGATCGAGGTGGCGCAATGAGGATAGTCGTGACCGGTGGTGCCGGGTTTATCGGCGCGAATCTGTGCAATACACTTCTCGCGCGGAAGGTGTCGGAGGTGATAGTGATCGATGACTTCAGCACCGGAACCCACATGAATCTTGAGGGACTCGCCGTGGACGTCCACGAGGCCAGCATCCTTGACCGCAGCGCAGTCGACAAAGCCGTCGCACGAGCCGACACCGTCATCCATCTAGCTGCTCGTCCATCGGTACCACGGTCACTGGCCGATCCGCTCGCCTCGAACGAGGTGAACGTAACGGGCACACTTAATATTCTCGAAGCGGCGCGACGAGTGGGGGCTCACGTGGTCGTCGCGTCATCGTCCTCCGTCTACGGCGGTAATCAGAAGCTGCCGAAAAAAGAGGGCATGTTGCCCTGCCCGCTGAGCCCGTACGCGGTAAGCAAGCTCGCGGCTGAAAACTATACCCTGGCGTATGCCGCCTGCTTCGAGGTACCAGTCCTCGCAATTCGCCTCTTTAACGTGTTCGGCCCGATGCAGTCCTCCGGACATGCTTATGCAGCGGTCATCCCACAATTTGTCGAGGCTGCGGTTCGAGGACACGAACTGCAGGTCCACGGAGACGGGCGGCAGACCCGGGACTTTACCTACGTGCGGTCGGTGACTGAGATTCTAGCCGATGCGGCGCTGCGGCGGGTTGTTCACAACGGCCCGGTAAACCTGGCATTCGGTACCCGGACGAACCTGCTGACAGTGATTCAGATTCTTGAGCGAATAATCGGCCGTCGGCTGGATGTCGAGTATCTCACGCCGCGGCCCGGTGACGTCCGTGACTCGCAGGCTGACACCGGAATCCTGCGGACGCTCTTCCCGGCGGCGACGCCATATCACCTGGAATCTGCATTGGCCTCGACCGTCCAATGGTATATGAACAGATTTGCCACCGAATACCGTCGGCCCGGTGAAACGCCGATTTCACTCGCCGCGGAATGAGGATACGATAAGAGGGAGTCGCCCACGGTGTTCCGTCGGCCGCCGCGCACCTGCCCCTCGTTGTTGTCGCTACAGATACATACCGCTGGCGCGGCACCCGATACATGGGGTTTTCCGCGTCGACGGTGCTGCGGCGGTCGATCTCGCTTCCCCGGGTTACCCGCCGGCGTGGCAGCGGGCGTCCCCGGTGGCTATTCATGCTGTGGCGACGGCGAGTACCTTTTCGACGGCGTCAGCGACGTCGGCCATATCGCTCAGGTCGATGGTCGGATGGACGAGAAACGCCAGCGAGGTCTCACCGAGTTCGCGGGCCACGGGTAGCCGGGCCGGCGGGCGGAGGTCCAGCCCGAACGCCCGCTCCAGATAGACCTCACCGCAGCTCCCGACCGCGCACGGAACACCTTCTGCGCGGACAGCCTCGACAATCCGGTCACGGCTCCAATCGGCCCGCAACCGCTGCGGGTCGAGATAGGCGTACAAACGGTAAAAAGATGCTTCGAGGTTTTCTCCGTCGGGTGTGGGTACCCGCAGCGACGGCAGTTCCGAAAGCCGCTTCGCCAGTGCCGCCGCATTCTCCCGCCGACGTTCGATCCACCTGGGCAGGTCGGGTAGGACGACTCGGCCCACAGCCGCGGCAAGCTCATGCATCCTGGCATTGCTGCCGAAGGACGTGTGGGCCCAACGAAAACCGGATCCGTGGTGCGGGGTCGCGAGGATATCGGGGTCCTTACCATGGTCCTTGTACGCCCAGACGGCCCGCCAGATCGCCGGGTTGTCGGTGGTGACCATCCCACCCTCGCCGGCAGTAGTAAGAATCTTGTCCTGACAGAAGGACCAGGCGGCGACGTCACCAAGGCCGCCGACCGGCCTTCCGTCGTAGCCGGCGCCGTGTGCCTGGGCGCAGTCCTCGACCACAGCAAGACCGTGCGTACGCGCCACACTCAGGAGCGGATCCATGTCAACCGGCCAGCCTCCCAGGTGCACGGCGATCACGGCACGGGTCCGCGGCCCGATCGCCGGACCTACCGTCCCGGTGGTGAGGTTGCCGGAATCTCGGTTGACATCGACGAAGACGGGCCGGGCACCGACGGCGATCACGCAGGTTGCCGACGCCACGAACGTCCGGCTTGGCACCAGCACCTCGTCGCCCGCGCCGACACCGACGGCGCGTAGGGCAAGCTCGAGCGCGAGCGTGCCGTTCGCGACGGCTACGCCGTGGGCGACGCCGACCGCGGCGGCGTACTCACGTTCGAAGGCCCGCCCGTGCGATCCGGTCCAGTAGTTGACCAACCCGCTCCGCAGCACCTCCCCGACCACGGCGATCTCCTGTTCGGCGAACCGCGGCCAGCCGGGGAAAGCTGCCCGGCGGACGGGCATTCCCCCGTCGACGGCGAGCTGGGCCGTGGTGATGCTCCGCATGAAAGCTCCCGTGATTTCGGTCGAGGTTACATACCTGTTCGCAGGCTGCAGTGACGATTCACGTCAGGGAAGACTCGCGTCAGTGACGATTCAGCGGGGTATCCGCGGTGGCAGCATCGGTTCGCTGTGCGGGAATACTTGTCGTAGCGGTGTCGGATTCAAGGTCCGGGTTCAGGCCGCCGGCTCCGTACGTGCCGTCTCCCCGGACAAGGGTGACCAATGTGCGCGCGATGATCTGAAAGTCCAGCCAGGTGCCCCGGTTGTCCACATACCAGACATCAAGGTCGATGCGGCGTGCCCATGGAATCCCGTTTCGGCCGTTGATCTGTGCCCATCCGGTGAGGCCTGCCGGTACGTCGAGGCGCCGCCGCTGAAAAGGCGTGTACCGGTCCACCTGGCTGCGTACCGTTGGACGCGGCCCGACCAGACTCATATCATTTCGCACCACATTGATCAGCTGAGGCAGCTCGTCGATGCTGGTCGCGCGCAGCAGGCGACCCACTCTGGTGATGCGGTCGTCTTCGCGGTGTGTGACAAGACCGAGGCCTCGACTTTCCGCATCCACGACCATTGTCCGGAACTTCAACATTGTGAACGAACGGCCGTTCTCCCCGATCCGTTCCTGGCGGAAGAACACCGGACCGCCGTCTTCAAGGCGAATTGCCACGGCTGCGGCCAGCAGTAGGGGCGCGCACCCGACAAGGCCGACGACCGCCCCGGCGGCGTCCACCGCCCGTTTCGCCCGTCGACTGCGGCGCTCATACCTGACAAACCGATCACAGCGGTCACAGCGGTCACAGCGGGTCGCGGTCGCCGTCGGTGTTGGCTGGGCCGTGGGTGCGGGTGCGGGTGCGGGTGCGGGTGTCGGTTCCGATACGAGGACACGACCCGGTACGTTCGCTGCTGGCGCGTAGGAGGGGCCGTCGGAGGAATGGGTGACGCTCATAATGCACGCACAGTAACACTACTGAGCGCGCTCGTACGACTACCAATCGGCGAAGGAGGCGGGTGTGGGCCACGATCCAACGACGCTGGTCGTGGTCGGGGCCGGCGGCCACGGCCGGGAACTGATCGATGTCGTCGAAGCCGTCAACGCGGTCTGCCCGACCTACGAGCTGCTCGGGGTACTTGACGACAACGAACCCGACCCGGACAGGCTGCGCCGACGCGGGGTGCGCCATCTGGGCCCGGTACGGCTCCTCGCCGAGATCGATGCGGCCTATGTCGTCGGCGTCGGCGCGCCCGCCGTACGCCGAGCCGTCGACTCGATGGCAACCAACTGGGGACGCCGGGCGGCCACGCTGGTGCACCCTCGGGCCGTCATCGGGCGGGACGTGCTTCTAGGCCCAGGCAGTGTGGTCTGCGCGCTGGCAAGCATCACCACGAACGTGCGGACCGGCCGGCACGTCCATCTGAACATCGGAGCAACCGTCGCGCACGACTGCCAGCTCGGAAACTACGTCACCCTGTCTCCGGGCGCGCATGTCAGTGGCACGGTGACGCTCGAGGACGACGTGACGATCGGCACCGGCGCGACGGTGATCCAGGGACTGACCGTCGGAATCGGTACGACGGTCGGGGCCGGCGCAGCCGTGGTCCGTAGCCTTCCAGCCGGAGTGGTCGCGGTCGGTGTACCCGCCCGTCCGCGGGCAGCGGTCATCGCGCAGCAGAACCCCGCGGACTCGTGATCCGTGTCGACCGCGAACCCCAACTACTACTCCAGGTAGTCGCGCAGCTTCTGCGACCGGGACGGATGGCGCAGCTTCGACAGTGTCTTCGACTCGATCTGCCGGATGCGCTCGCGGGTGACCCCGAACTCCCGGCCGACCTCCTCCAGCGTGCGCGGGTGGCCGTCGGTCAACCCGAACCGCAGCTGGATGACTTTCTTCTCCCGGTCGGAGAGGGTGTGCAGAACCGAGTCGAGCTGCTCCTGCAGCAGGATGAAGCTGGCCGCGTCCACCGGCACGACCGCGTCGCAGTCCTCGATGAAGTCACCGAGGTGAGAGTCTTCCTCCTCACCGATCGGGGTCTCCAGCGACACCGGCTCCTGGGAGACCTTGAGGATCTCGCGTACCTTGTCGGGCGTGAGATCCATCTCCTTGGCGATCTCCTCCGGGCTCGGTTCGCGACCGAGGTCCTGCAGGAGCTGCCGCTGGATGCGGATCAACTTGTTGATCGTCTCGACCATGTGCACCGGAATGCGGATGGTGCGTGCCTGGTCGGCGATGGCACGGGTGATCGCCTGGCGGATCCACCAGGTGGCGTAGGTGGAGAACTTGTAGCCCTTGGTGTAGTCGAACTTCTCCACAGCGCGGATCAGACCGAGGTTGCCCTCCTGGATGAGATCCAGGAACAGCATGCCGCGGCCCACGTAGCGCTTGGCGATCGACACCACAAGCCGCAGGTTCGCCTCGACCAGCTTACGCTTGGCAATCTGCCCGTCACGCTCAATCGCCTCGAGGTCACGACGCATCTGCGGAGAGGTCTTGCGGGTCGCCGCCGCGATCTTCTCGGAGGCGAACAGGCCGGCCTCGATCCGCTTGGCGAGGTCGACCTCCTCCTCCGCGGTCAGCAGCGGAACCTTGCCGATCTCCTTGAGATACATGCGGACCGGATCGGAGGTCGGCGCTTTGAGCGCCAGCTCCTCCTCCTCACGGCGACGCCGGGCGAGCAGGTCGGCCTCGTCGGCGTCCTCCCCACCCGCCTCGAGAATCTCGATGCCCTCGTCGTTGAGGACCTGCAGGACGGCGTCGGTCTGCTCCGGTGGCAGCTCGGCCGCCTGCAGTGCGACCGTGACGTCCTCGGTGGTGAGGAAACCGATCTCCTTGCCCCTGGTGATGAGGTCCTTGACCTCGTCCACCTGGGCCTCGCGCGGTAGGACGGCTGGACTGCTCATGGGCGGAATCTCGTCACTTCCTTCTCGGGATCGACCCAGGTTACGCGGCACCCAGGCCCCGTTCCCGGAGCTGGCGCTTGTGCTGTTCCAAGGCGATCAGCTCACCATATGCGCGCTTGAACGTCTCGGCGTCGGTCACGGGGTTGAGCCGCTGCACACGCGACTTCACCTCCGTGATACGACGGGTCACATGCAACTCCTGTATACGTGACATCTGCTCATCGACATACCTGTCGTCGACATCGTGGTCGCAGAACACGGCTTCGACGGCAAGCCCGGTGACGAACCGCCGCAGCTCGTCGTCGCCGGCTGCCGTGGCCACCATGCCAACCCAGCCAGGGACATCACCGGCCGCGGACAAGCCCGCGCATACGCCACCTGCCGTAACGACGGCCATACGGACAGCACGGTGCGCGGGAACTGTGAACAGCTCGGCCGGCAACGTGTCGAACGCCGGGCCGGCCAATCCGGGATACTGGAGCGCAACCTTGAGCACCTCCCGTTCGACTGCCACAGCTGCGTCGTCCGCAGTGCCCTCGCGCGGCCGCAACCGCGCCGGGCGGGCGGGCGCGGAGCCACCACCGGACGCGTCACCACCGCCACCGCGTACGGAGTGCTCTGCGACCCGCCGCACCACAAACTCTTCATCCAGAAAACCGAGCCAGTTGTCAAGGTTAACCGCATAACGGTGTCGCAGGCCCCGGTCTTTCAGCCTGTTAATCAGCGGCGCGACCGCGTCCAGCGCCGCCAGCCGTCCCTCGGTCGTGTCGAGGTTGAACTCGGCCAGTTTCCCCCGGATCGCGAACTCCACCAGCGGGACGCGCGCGGCGACGAGATCGCGAACCGCCTCGTCGCCGCGGGCCAGCCGCAGGTCGCACGGGTCCAGCCCGGACGGTTCGACTGCCACGAAGGTCTGGGTGACGAACCGCTCCTCGAACTCGAAGGCACGAATGGCGGCCTTGCGGCCGGCCTCGTCGCCATCGAAGGTGAACACGACCTCACCGCGGTGCTCGCTCTGATCCATCAGCAGGCGCCGCAATACGGTCACGTGCTCGCTGCCGAACGCGGTACCGCAGGAGGCGACCGCGGTCGGGACGCCGGCGAGATGACAGGCCATCACGTCGGTGTAACCCTCGACGACCACGACCTGATACCGCCGGGCGATCTCCCGCCGGGCGAGGTCGGCACCGTAGAGCAGGCTGGCCTTCTTGAACAACGGGGTCTCGGGGGTGTTGAGGTACTTGGGTCCGGGATCGTCGGCGGCGAGCCGACGGGCGCCGAAGCCGACGACATCCCCGGCGAGGTCACGAATCGGCCATACCAGCCTCCGATGGAACCGATCGATGAGGCTCCCGCGACTGCTTTGTTTGGCCAGGCCGCCGAGGACGAGCTCCGCGGCGGTGAAGTGCCGGCCCATCAGGTGACGGGTCAGGGTGTCCCAACCTGCCGGCGCATAGCCGACGCTGAACCGCGACACCGCGTGCTGGTCGAAGCCCCGGGCCGTGAGAAAATCCCAGCCTTCGCGGGCGTCGGCTGCGCTCAGCCGTTCGGCGTAGAACTCGGCCGCCACGCGGTGAGCGTCAAGGAGCCGCTGGCGCTGGCTGGTGACCACACGGCTGGTCACCCCGCCGCCTTCGTAGCTCAGGGTGATCCCGGCACGACGGGCGAGTCGTTCCACCGCCTCCGGGAACGACAGCGCGTCGATGGCCCGGACGAATGCGATCACGTCGCCACCGACACCGCAACCGAAGCAGTGGTAGGCGCCGACCTGCGGACGGACGTTGAACGACGGGGACTTCTCGTCATGGAACGGGCACAGACCGCGCAGCTGACCGCTGCTGACGGGACGCAGCTGTACATAGTCGCCGATGATGTCCGCGATCGGCGAACGGTCACGCACGGCGGCAACATCTGCGTCGCGGATGCGTCCGGCCATACGTCCCTCCCTGCATCCCGGGCGGGGTGTCGACGGGCCGGGGTCACACCGGGGTCCGCTGCCCCTGCACTGATGCCCTCGGCCTGCCACCGCCCCCGCGGGTCCGCCCTTTCCCCCGTGATGGTACTTGTCAACGGCGCCAAGGTGCCGATCTTCTGACCGACCGGCCACCGTCGATGACCCGGAGCGTTCGGCCTCCGGCGATGCGACAGAACCACGATCGCATCGCCTTCGGTCCGCTAGAGGGCGACCGGCCAGGGGCGCCCGGTCAGCTGCGCGTGCCGCCGGCCGGCGCTCGCGTCGGTGAGGCGGGCGACCTGGTCGACGGCGACCCGCAGACGGGCCGCGTCATCGCAGGCGGCCAGCCAGGCCGGGCGCAGCAGGGGGTCGAGCGCCTGCGGTGCCCGCACGAGGAGCAGCGCGAGAAGCTCGGCGATGACCTCGCGCTGGCGGCGCTGCCGGACGTGCGCGTCGCGGCGGTCCATGACGAACCGGGCCGTCACCCCTTTGAGCAGGCAGCACTCGGCAACCGTCGCGGCGGGCACCACGAGGTCGGCGTGGTAGCGCCGCAGCGGACGATCGCCGTACGCCTGCCGGGTGGCCGCGACCGCGGCGACGCACAGCCGCGCGATCAGCTCGCTGGTCATGGCCCGCACGGCGCGCAGCGCGCTCGGCGTCGGCACCGGCCCCGCGACCCACCACGGCTGCCGCCGCAACCGGTCCAACGCCTCGTCAAGCGCGCTCTGCGACGCCGCCGGATAGCGGTCCGCGGTCGAGGCCACGAGATCGGCCCGCGCTCCGGAGTCCGCCAGCCGGCCCAGGTCGATCAGGCCGGCGACGACGCCGTCCTCCAGGTCGTGCGCGCTGTACGCCACATCGTCGGCCCAGTCCATCAGCTGCGCCTCCATACACCGTCGACCGGCCGGCGCGCCGTCGCGAACCCAGGTGAAAATCGCCATGTCGTCGGCGTAGACGCCGAACTTCGGCGTGTCGTCCCGCTTGGGCCAGGGGTACTTCAGCGACGCGTCCAGGGTGGCCCGGGTGAGGTTCAGACCGGCCTCCCGGCCGTGGACATCCACGATCTTGACCTCAAGACGGGTCAGCTCACGCAGGCTCTGGGCGTTTCCCTCGAACCCCCCGCAGTCGCGGGCAGCCGCGTCCAGGGCAGCCTCGCCGTTGTGACCGAACGGAGGGTGTCCGATGTCATGCGCCAGGCAGGCGGCGTCGACCAGGTCCGGATCGGCGCCCAGCGAACGGGCCAGGCCCCGGCCGACCTGAGCGGTCTCCAGGGAATGGGTGAGCCGGGTACGCGGGAAGTCGTCGTCGAACGGACCGACGACCTGCGTCTTGCCGGCCAACCGGCGTAGTGCGCTGGAGTGCAGGACACGCGCGCGGTCCCGCTCGAACCACGTTCGATCGTCGGGTGTACTCTTCTGTCGCTCCTCGCCCCAACGGACCACGTCGGACGCTTCGTACCACTCGCCGGCCACGGCGCCGAGCGTATAGGCGCGATTTCCATACGTCCGAGGTGCGAAGCGGCGATACTTTGTGGTCAGCCGTCCCAACTTCGGCCCGGAGGCCCGCCGTGGACAAGATCGTCAAATACGGTCTCATCGCGTTCGTCATCTTCTTCGTTGTCACCGCACCTGAAAGTGCGGCAAACATCATCAACCGGGCCATTGACGGTCTGCACTCCGCTGGCAGCGGCTTCTCCAACTTCGTGACCGACACGGTCCTGTGAGGAGACGCGAGCTGTCGGTGCAATCCCGGCGACGGCGGTGGCCTTGGTGAGACTCCGGATCCCTGACCCCGCAGCCAGGGACGACAAGTACCTCGCCACTCGCGAACGACTGGTCATCATGGTCCGGATGCACTGGGCCGTTCTGCTGCCTGTCTTCCTTCAGACACTGGGCTCCATCGTGCTCGCGGTCCTACTCACGATCCTGCTCAGCGGGCTGAACCTCGGCAACGTCGTTGCCGCCCTCCCCTGGTGGTTCGCACTCTTCATGCTCTTTCGGATGCTGTGGCGTGTCGCCGACTGGCACTTCGACCACTTGATGATCACCGACAAGCGCCTCCTGAAGGTCTCGGGGATCTTTTTCCGCAAGGTGCAGACCATGCCCCTGGAGAAAGTGACAGATCTCACCTACAACCGGGACCCGATGGGTCGGCTTCTCGGATACGGCGAGTTCATCGTCGAATCGGCCGGACAGGATCAGGCTCTATCAAAGATCCAATTTCTACCTCGACCGGACCGGCTCTATCTGACGATGTGCGACATGATGTTCGGGGGCGCGCCGGCGCCCAGCAGCTCCGACGACTGACCAAGCAGTACAAGACAGTACAAGGTAGTACAAGAACAGCGAGACTCCCCTGCTACCGGGATGCCGGGCGCAGGGGAGTCTCGTCGTGTTCCAGCGTGTTCCAGTGCGTTGTGACGATCAGACCTGTGAAGATCAGCGCAGCAGGGCGCGGGCCGCCGCCACGATGTGGCTCGCCGAGATTCCCGCCGCGTCCAGCAGCTCGGTCGGCGTACCCGACCCCGGTAGGTCGCGGACGGCCAAGTGGCGCAAACGCACCGGCACATCGGCAGCGGCGAGTGTCCCCACCACCGCGCTAGCGATGCCGCCCTCGGGGTAGTGGTCCTCGACCACTACCAGCCGGCCGTCGGTCGCCCGCGCGGCGGCCACCACCGTCGCCTCATCCACCGGCTTGACCGAGTAGAGGTCGATCACCCGTGCTGCAATGCCTTCGGCCGCGAGTGTCTGCGCAGCCGCCAGGCACTGGTGCAGGGTGACGCCGGCGCCGATGAGGGTGACCACATCGGCGTCCGACCGGCGCGGCACCTTCGAGCCCCCGACGGTGAAGGACTCGTCCGGACCGTAGATCACCGGGTAGGCACCACGAGTCGTACGCAGGTAGCTGACCCCGTCGAGATCGGCCATGATCTCAACAAGCTTGGCCGTGCTGGTCGCGTCACTGGGATACAGGACGGTCGAACCGTGCACCGCCCGCATCATCGCAAGATCTTCCAGTGCCATCTGGGACGGACCGTCCGCGCCGATCTCGACACCCGCATGCGAACCCGCCAGCCGGATGTTCGCCTGTGAGATCGCGGCCATCCGGATGAAGTCGTATGCGCGCGAGAAGAAGGCTGCGAACGTGGAAGCGAACGGAATGTAACCGCGTACCGACAGTCCCACCGCTGTCGCGACGAGCTGCTGCTCGGCGATGAACATCTCGAAGAATCGCTCCGGGTGGACCTTGGCGAAGTCCTCGGAGTGGGTGGAGTTGCTGACCTCGGCGTCCAGGGCAACCACAGCTGCCCGCGCTCCGACGGCGACGAGCGCTTCGCCGTATGCCTTTCGAGGTGCGACCTTCGCACCGAGGGGGTAGGTCGGCAGTTCGACCGTAACCGGGGCGGGCGCCGGCGGCCGCTCGATGGACGCCGGTGGCACCGCTCCCCGGACGCGCAGGTTGCGTTCGCCACCGAGTTCGGCGATCGCGCGCTCGGCCATGTCGGGCGGCAGCGCCTTGCCGTGCCATCCGTCGGCGTCGACGATCTCGGAGAAGCCCTCCCCCTTACGGGTGCGGGCGAGGACGACCACCGGGCGGTCAGCTTCGGCAGCCTCGGTCAGGACCTTGTCAATCGCGGCGATGTCATGCCCGTCGACCATGAGTGCCCGGCAGCCGAACGCCTCGACCCGGCGGGCGTAGGCGTCGAGGTCCCAGCCGAGCTCGGTTGCGCCACGCTGACCGAGGCGGTTGACATCCACGACCGCCGTCAAATTCGACAGCTGGTAGTGAGCCGCCTTGTCCAGCGCCTCCCAGATCGAACCCTCGGCCATCTCACTGTCGCCGCACAGCACCCACACCCGGTAGGGAAGTCGGTCAAGGAGTCGCCCGGCGAGTGCCACGCCGACCGCGTCCGGCAGCCCCTGCCCGAGCGATCCGGTCGCCACGTCGACCCAGGGCAGAATCGGCGTCGGATGACCCTGCAGGCGCTGGCCGAAACGGCGGTATCCGGTCATCAGTTCATGATCGGAAACCACGCCGACAGCCTTGAACATCGCATACAGCAACGGGGACGCATGCCCCTTGGAGAAGATCAGGTGATCGTTGGCCGAGTCGTCCGGTTTGTCCCAGTCATACCGCAGGTGCCGTCCGAGCAGAACCGCCATCACGTCCGCGGCTGACATCGACGACGTCGGGTGGCCCGAACCCGCGGACGTCGACGATCGGACCGAATCGACCCGCAGTTGCTGAGCCAGTTCCCGGATCTGATCAAGATCGGTTGGATCAATCATGATCTCGGATTCGGGAGTTACCACGCCAGCCTCCTAATACGCCTGCGTATCCGTACATGGATATCCGCCTACGTGCGCTCCCGCTGCCCCGACCGGTCCGCTGTTCCTGGACGGTCCAGGCCATACCCCGGGTCCCACAGTCCCGAACGGTACCAGCGGCAGAAGTTCACGACGGTGACGAACGGGCCATGACTGGGGGGCCGTTCGCGGGACCGCAAGCACCTTCGTCCCGGCCGGAGTGCCCGCTAACCGCCCTGGCCGGCACGGTCCAGGATGGCCGCCCGGCCGGCTTCCAGCCGGGCGATCGGCACCCGGAACGGGGAACACGAAACGTAGTCGAGTCCGACCTGATGGAAGAAGTGCACCGAATCCGGGTCGCCACCGTGCTCGCCGCAGACACCCAGTTTGATCTCAGGCCGGATCGCACGCCCCTCCTCGACCGCGATACGCACGAGTCGGCCGATTCCATCGCGGTCAAGCGACTCGAACGGGGAGACGCCGAAGATCCCCAGCTCGAGATAGCGGGAGAAGAAGGAGGACTCCACGTCGTCCCGGGAGAAACCCCAGCCCATCTGGGTGAGGTCGTTCGTGCCGAACGAGAAGAACTGCGCGGCCTCGGCGATCTGGCCCGCGGTCAGGGCGGCCCTCGGTACCTCGATCATCGTCCCGATCAGCGCGGGAACATCGACCCCGGTCTCGGTCGCGACCTCGCGCAGCACCTGTTCAGCCTGGTCGCGGACGACCTCCAGTTCCTGGACCGCGGCCACCAACGGCACCATGATCTCCGGATGTGGATCTCCGCCGGCCCGGCGGCACCGCACGGCCGCCTCGGCGATCGCCCGCACCTGCAGGGCGAACAGACCCGGGATGAGCAGCCCCAGCCGTACCCCGCGCAGCCCCAGCATCGGATTCTGCTCGTGCAGCCGGCGGACCGCCTCCAACAGCGCGCCATCACCGTCCGACACCGGCTGGCCGGTGGCGGTGGCGACGCCCAGGCGCACCGAGAGTTCGGTGAGATCCGGGAGGAACTCGTGCAGCGGAGGGTCGATCAGGCGGACCGTCACCGGCAGACCGTCCATCGCCGTGAAGATCGCAACAAAGTCGTCACGCTGAAGCGGTAGGAGTTCAACCAGTGCGGCAGCGCGGGCCTCGGCGTCAGCGGCGAGGATGAGCCGCTCGACCAGCTGCCTGCGTTCACCCAGAAACATGTGTTCGGTACGGCACAGTCCGATGCCCGCGGCGCCGAACCGGCGGGCGCGGGCGGCGTCGTCGGCGGTGTCGGCATTGGCGCGCACGCCGAGCCGGCGGGCCTGATCCGCGTGGGTGATGATCCGGTGCACCGCGTCGACCAGGGGGTCGGTCCCGTCCGCGACCAGCGTCCCCTCGAAGTACTGGACAACCGGCGACGGCACCACCGGCACCTCGCCGAGGTAGACCGCGCCCGACGACCCGTCAATCGAGATCACGTCCCCTTCGCCGATGACGATGCCGCCCGGCGCGACCGCGCGGCGGGCCCGGGTGTCGACATCGATCTCCTCGGCCCCGCACACGCAGGTCCTGCCCATGCCGCGGGCCACCACGGCGGCATGGGAGGTCTTCCCGCCACGCGATGTCAACACGCCGCGCGCGGCAATCATGCCGTCGAGGTCGTCGGGAGTGGTCTCCCGGCGCACCAGGATCACCGGTGTACCGGCGGCGGCGAGCTCCACGGCCCGGTGCGAGTCGAAGACCACCTGACCGACGGCCGCTCCGGGTGAGGCGTTCATACCCTGGGCAATCTTCTCGGCCTGCCCCGTCAGCCCGAACCGGGGGAACATCAGCTGGGCGAGCTGGGCGCCGGTGACCCGCGTCACCGCCTCATCCATACTGATCAGGCCCTGATCCACGAGCTGGACCGCGATCCGGAAGGCAGCGCCCGCGGTACGTTTGCCCACTCTTGTCTGCAACATCCACAACTTGTTGCGTTCGACGGTGAACTCGATGTCGCACAGGTCCCGGTAGTGGTGCTCCAGAATCGTCATTATCTCGGTCAACCGGGCGTACGCGGGTGGGTCGATGGACGCCAACGCCGTCAGGGGCAGGGTGTTACGAATTCCCGCGACGACGTCCTCGCCCTGCGCATTCTGCAGATAATCGCCGTAGCCGCCCTGCGCACCGCTGGCGGGATCCCGGGTGAATGCCACGCCGGTGCCCGAGTCCATGCCGAGGTTGCCGAACACCATGGCCACGATATTGACCGCGGTGCCGAGGTCCGCCGGAATGCGCTCCTGGCGGCGGTAGAGACGGGCCCGCTCACCGTTCCAGGAGTCGAAAACCGCACGGATGGCCGAATCCAGCTGTTCCCGGGGGTCCTGCGGGAAATCCCGCCCGGTCCGGTCCCGGATTATCGCCTTGAAGGTCTCGGCCAGAATCCGCAGGTCGGCTTCGTCGAGATCGAGGTCGCTCGTGGTCGCCCGTGCCTTCTTCGCCGCGTCCAGAGCCTGGTCGAACAGTTCGCCGTCCACGCCGAGGACCGTCGTGGCGAACATCGCCAGCAGGCGGCGGTAGGAGTCCCAGGCGAAGCGCTGCGAACCGGACTGCTTGGCCAGACCGGAAACCGAGGCGTCGGACAAACCGACGTTGAGGACGGTGTCCATCATCCCCGGCATCGAGAACTTCGCGCCCGACCGGACCGAGACCAGCAGCGGGTCGTCCGGCTGCCCCAGGCGCTTGCCCATCACCTGCTCAAGGGCGCCCAGGTGCGCGCTGACCTCATCGCGCAGCGCCGCGGGTTCCCGGCCATGCGCAAGATACTCGCGACAGGCCTCGGTCGTGATCGTAAAGCCGGGCGGGACGGGAAGCCCCATGGTCGTCATCTCGGCGAGATTGGCACCCTTGCCACCGAGAAGATCTTTCAAGTCCTTGCTTCCCTGGTGGAAGTCGTACACATAGCTGCTCATGGCCGCCCTCTCGTCTCCCGTCCCCGCGAACATCCCCCGCGAACCGCCGTCACGAACCGCCGTCACGCACCGCTGTCACGAACTGCCGCCGCCCCGGCCGTGGCACGCCGGTCGGGAGCCGGGTCGGGAGCCGGTCGGGAGCCGGTCGGACATCACGGATGGAGCATGATGCAGACTGACATACCCGGACCGACACCAGCGAACGAAAGGAAGGCGCCGTGCACGGTCGCCGAGTTCTCGGGCTCGTGCTTGCCGGGCTGCTCACGGTCGGTGTCATCGCTGTGGTCGTCGTCCCGCGGATGCGCTCCACGCCGAACAGCGGCGAAGTCAGTGTCCGTGCGCTGATCTCATCGGAAAAGCAGGCCTTCTTCTCGGACCCGGACGTGATTGCCGCCCTCGCCCGGGCCGGCTACCGCATTGAGATCACGTCCGCCGGATCGCGCGAGATCGCCACCACCCGCGACCTGTCCGGCTTCGACCTGGCCTTCCCGGCCGACGGGCCGCAGGCGGACCGCATCAAACGCGATCGGAAGATAACCGCGTCCTACGTACCCTTCTTCACGCCCATGGCGATAGCCACCTTCACCCCGATCGCGACGCTGCTGACCGCGGCAGGTGTCAGCGTCACCGATGGCGACCATTACCTGTTCGACATGCGCAAGTACCTCGACCTGGTGGCAAAGGACACCCGGTGGTCGCAACTGCCGGGGAACACCGTTTATCGGACCGACAAGTCCATCCTCATCAGCTCGACGGATGTGCGGACGTCGAACTCGGCCGCCCTCTACCTGGCGATCGCGTCCTATGTGACCAACAACGGGAACATCGTCACCGACGCCGGGACGGCCGACCGCATGACCAACATACTCGCGCCCCTTTTTCTCAAACAGGGCTATCTGGAGGCGTCGTCGCAGGAACCGTTCGACGATTTTCTGACGATCGGCATGGGGAAAACGCCGATGGTCATGATTTATGAGGCCCAGTTCAGCGCCCACGCGCTCGCGCGAGACGGTTCCCTGATCGGCGACAAGGTGCTGATGTACCCGAATCCGACCATCTACGCCAAGCACACCGTCGTCCCGCTCACGCCCGCAGGCGACGCGGTCGGGCGCCTGCTGAGCACCGACCCGGAGCTACAGCGCCTCGCCGTGCGGCACGGGTTCCGGACCGCGGACGCCGGCTACGGCCGGCAGTATGCCGCCGAACGGGGGACCAATCCCCCACCGCAGCTGGTCAACGTCGTCGAACCACCGAGCGCGGAGATATCCGAGCGAATGATCGCCGAGATCGAGATGAAGTACCAGAAGGGCCCGGGTTGATGAACCTGCCACCGCCGACCCCGTCACCGGCCGCGGGCGGCCCCGGCACGCAACTGGTCCTGGTGCCGCCCGAGCCCGTCGCGCCGGTCGCGCCCGAGCAGGCCGGACCGGCCGTTGCGATCAGTGCCGAGGTGGCGTCGCGCCTGAGCAGCCAGGCGGTGGCCTTTGCCGACGCGCTGGTCGGCATCGACCCGAGCTCGCCTGGCTTCACCTCCAAGGTCGCCGCCGTGCACCGGATGGGCGAGAAGGAGATCCGCGCGTCGGCGGCGGTATCCAACCGGCTGCTGGACAAACCGACGCGCGCGATGAACTCGGGCGCCTTCGACGCGACGTCGTCGGTGTCGACCTCACTGGTGGAACTACGCAGGGTGATCGACGACCTTGATCCGTCCAAGGTGAACCTGCTGGGCCCGAAAAAACTGCTCGGGATGATTCCGTTCGGGAACCGCCTGCGGGACTACTTCGCGTCCTATCAGTCGTCACAGACACATCTGGACGCCATTCTGCACGCGATGCAGAACGGCCAGGAGGAACTGCGGCGGGACAATGCCGCGATCGAGCAGGAAAAGCACAACCTGTGGACCACCATGAGCAGGCTGCGCGAGTACGCCCAGCTGGCCTCGGACCTCGACGCCGAGCTCGTCACCCGGATCAACCGGATCGAGGCCGCCGACCCGGATCGGGCCCGAACGCTTCGCGAGGACGTCCTGTTCTACGTGCGGCAGAAGCACCAGGACCTGCTCACCCAGCTCGCGGTGAGCGCGCAGGGTTACCTGGCCCTGGATATGATCCGGCGCAACAACCTCGAACTGATCAAAGGTGTGGACCGGGCGAGCACCACGACCGTCGCGGCGCTGCGGACCGCGGTACTCGTCGCGCAGGCCCTGGCCAACCAGAAACTGGTGCTCGACCAGATCGCCGCGTTGAACCAGACGACCGAGCGCCTCATCGTCGGCACGTCCGAGCTGCTGCGGCGCCAGACCGTCGAGATCCACGGGCAGGCGGCGTCCTCGACCGTGTCGGTGCAGGCCCTCCAGCAGGCGTTCGCCAACATCTATGCCACGATCGACACGATCGACGGGTACAAGACCGCCGCCCTGGAGACCATGCGGACAACGGTGACGGCCTTGTCGCAGGAGGTGGGAAAGGCAGCCGCATATCTGGACCGGGCCGCCTCGACCGCTCCCGTCGAGATCGCGCCGGCCTCGTCAGCAGCCGGCGAACTGGAAATCTCCGGCGGCGGGCCGTGACCGGACGCCGTGTCCACCCGGTCGCAATCGGCCTGCTCGCCGTGTGCGCGGCTGCGTTCACCCTGACCGCCTGCGGTTCCGGGTCGGGGTCGGCGTCTGGGTCGGGGTCGGCGTCTGGGTCGGCCCCCGGCCCCGGCAAGCCGGGTGTGCTGCGGATCCTCGCCGGCTCGGAACTGGCCGACGTCGAGCCGCTGCTGGGCGACCTGCGCGCGGCCACCGGCGTCACGGTGCAACTGACCTACACCGGGACACTCGACGCCACCGATAAGATCATCAAACATTCCGCGGGCACGGACGCCGCCTGGCTGTCCTCCGACCGTTACCTGCGCCTGCTGCCCGGTGGCGCGCAGGCGGGCAGCGTCCGCACTCCGACCATGACATCGCCGGTGGTCCTCGGTATCCGGACCTCGCTCGCCACGAGGTTCGGCTGGACGGGTACCACCAGCGTCACGTGGGCGGACGTCGCCGCGAAGGTTGCCGCCGGCGAGCTGACGTACGCCATGACGAACCCGGCGGCGTCCAACTCGGGGTTCAGTGCGCTGGTCGGTGTCGCGGCCGCGCTCGCCGGGACCTCGGACGCGCTACAGGCCTCCGACATCCGCCCCGACGCGCTGACGTCGTTCTTCTCGGGGCAGACGCTCACCTCGGGCAGTTCCGGCTGGCTCGCGGACGCCTTCGTCGACAGGCCCCAGGACGCCGGCGGTATGATCAATTACGAGTCGGTGCTGCTGTCGCTGCAACGCTCCGGCCGACTGCGGGAACCAATCACGATCATCTACCCCAAAGACGGCATCATCACAGCCGACTACCCCATACTCCTGCTCGACCCCGCCCGGCGGGACGAATACAGCCGGGTGGTGACCTGGTTGCGCAGCCCGGAAGTCCAGCGACGGCTGCAGACCACCACCAACCGCAGGCCGGCCGTCCCCGGTGTCGCGCTCGACCCGCGGTTCACCACGACCGCCCTGGCCGAACTGCCCTTCCCCGCCACCCAGGCGGTCGCCGATGAGCTGATCACCTCCTACCTCGACCATTTCCGTCGTCCGTCGCACGCGATCTTCGTACTGGACGTGTCCGGTTCCATGGCCGGCCGGCGCCTGGCCGATCTGCAATCCGCGCTGGCCGGGCTCGCCGGTGCCGACACCTCCCTGTCCGGCCGGTTCACCCGGTTTCGTGACCGTGAAAAGATCACACTTGTGATTTTCAACGGCTCGGTCGTCGGGTCACGCGACTTCACGGTGACCGACACCGGGGCATCCTCGCCCGATCTGGCCGCGATCCGCTCCTACATCACGAGCCTGCAGGCCAACGGGGGAACGGCCATCTACTCCGCGCTCGCCGATGCCTACCGCCGCGCGTCCGATGCGGTCGCCGCCGAGCCCGGCTACCTGACGTCGATCGTCCTGATGACGGACGGTGAGAACAACGCGGGCCTGTCAGCTGGTCAGTTCCGCGCCGGTTACCAGGCCCTTCCCCCGGCTGCGCGAGCCGTCCGCACCTTCTGCATCATCTTCGGCGAGGCACGTCCGGACGACCTGCGCTCGATCGCCACCGACACCGGTGGCGCGACGTTCGACGCACGGACATCCCCGCTGACCGACGCGTTCAAGGACATCCGTGGCTACCAGTGACCCCGGGTCCGCCATACCCGGTGGCGGCACCGGTGAGAACCGGGCCTCCTGTCAGGGCTGTCAGGGCCGGCTCGGATGACGGCGATCTGGCTGCCGCGGCCTGACCCACCGCCGCCTCCTCCCGCCAGGGGAACCCGGGAAAAGGCGCTGACGTGGATCGGATCGCTGAAGAACATCGCCGGGTGCACCGGCGCGCTCGGCGGGTTGGGGCTGACCGCCGCCGGCGTGGTCGGATCACCGCAGTGGCCGTTGGTCGTAGCCGTCATGTATGCGATCGGTGCTCTGGTCGCGCCAGCCCGTCGCCCGGCACCGGGCGGTAGCCAGCCGAGCGTCGCCGAACTTCGCGCGACCGTCGAGGCCCAGCTGCGGGTCCTGACCGGACTCGCGCCAACCGAGGTCACCGCCGCCGCGGCCCAGGTCGTCGACGCGCTGCGCGAGGTGCTGGACCGCCCGCACCTACTGCGCGCCGGCTCGCCCGAGACGTTCGTGGTCGTGCGGACCGTCGCCGACTACCTGCCCACCGCCCTGGAGGTCTACCTCGGCCTGCCGGCGCGGTACGCCCAGACGCACCGGTTGGACGACGGACGCACGCCACGCGAGGTCGTCATCGGCCAGCTCGGCCTGTTGGAAAAGGGCATCCGCGACGTCACCGAAGCGGCTGCGGCCGGGGACACCGCGAAGCTGCTGTCCCACGGACGTTTCCTGGCCGACCGGTTCGGGTCGAGCGAGCTCGACCTGTCGAACCCGTCCCCCAATCCATCACACACACCCTAGCCAGCTAGGGACCGAAGCTAGCAGGGACCGAGTCGGGCGTTGAGGTAGGACACCGCCTGATCCATGGACACGCGCTCCTGCTCCATGGTGTCGCGCTCCCGGATCGTGACGGCGCGGTCCGCCAGCGAGTCGAAGTCGACCGTGAGACAGAACGGCGTGCCGATCTCGTCCTGCCGGCGGTACCGACGCCCGATCGCGCCGGCATCGTCGAAGTCGACGTTCCAGTGCTTACGCAGCTCCGCGGCCAGATCGCGGGCGACCGGTGACAGGTCGGCGTTGCGCGACAGCGGCAGCACCGCGGCCTTGACCGGAGCAAGCCGACGGTCGAGGCGGAGCACGACCCGGCGGTCCACCCCACCCTTGGTGTTGGGTGCGGTGTCCTCGGCGTAGGCGTCCAGCAGGAATACCAGGGTGGCGCGGTCCACCCCGGCGGCCGGTTCGATCACGTACGGCGTGTACCGGGTGCCGGTGGCCTGCTCGAAGTAGGTCAGGTCCGCGCCGGACGCCTTCGCGTGTACGGACAGGTCGTAGTCCGTGCGGTTCGCGATACCCTCCAGCTCGCCCCACTCCAGGCCGGCGAAGTCGAACCGGTACTCGATGTCGACGGTCCGCTTCGAGTAGTGGGAGAGCTTCTCCTTCGGGTGCTCGAAATGGCGCAGGTTCTCGTCGCGGACACCCAGGTCGCGGTACCACCTCGTCCGCTCACCGAGCCAGTACTCGTGCCAGGTCTCGTCCTCGCCCGGCGGGACGAAGAACTCCATCTCCATCTGTTCGAACTCGCGGGTCCGGAAGATGAAGTTTCCCGGGGTGATCTCGTTGCGGAACGACTTGCCGATCTGACCGATACCGAACGGCGGCTTGCGCCGGGCGGTCGCCTGCACGTTCGCATAGTTGATGAAAATGCCCTGGGCGGTTTCCGGCCGAAGGTAGGCCAGGCCCGACTCGTCCTCGACCGGCCCCAGGTAGGTCTTGAGCAGACCGTTGAACATCCGAGGCTCGGTGAACGTGCCACGCGCACCGCAGCTGGGGCAGTTGACCTCGGTGAGCGCGGTCGGCGGCCGGCCGTGCCTGGACTCGAAGGCCTCCTCAAGATGATCGGCGCGAAACCGCTTGTGGCAGGTGAGGCACTCGGTCAGCGGATCGACGAAGACCTGCACGTGCCCGCTGGTCTCCCAGACCTCACGCGCGAGGATCACACACGAGTCGAGGCCGACCACGTCGTCGCGGCCCTGAACCATGGCCTTCCACCAGGCACGCTTGACGTTGTTCTTCAGCTCCACCCCGAGCGGACCGTAGTCCCACGATGCCCGCAGGCCACCGTAGATCTCGCTTGAGGGGAAGACCAACCCCCGGCGCTTGCACAGACTGACGATGGTGTCCATGCGGTCGGACGAACTGGCCACGCGGGCGCTCCCTTCCCACTCACCCGCCGTCATCGGCGACGTCGGGTGGTCGTGTCCTACGCACACCTGCTCCACCTGATGATCAGAAGGGCAAGTGCCGATCAGACAGACAAGTGCCCAGCGTACGGGCTGCGGGCACAGCCGGCGCAGACAGGTCGGGCAACGTCAGGCACGGTCTGAGCCGTGGCGGACGGCACCCGTGACGCCGTCGTGGGCGAGCAACACCTCGAACGCGCCCGGCTCATCGACGGCGTAGATCATCAACGGCGTCAGCTCCACCCGGACATCGAACGCGGACAGGGCCCGGCGCCACGCACCCACCCCGTCCCACTCGGATGTGATCACCCACAGTTCAGGTTCATCCACGGCACGTCCCAGTCGAGCGGACCCGTAGCCGCGCTGCCCAGCCAGTGCGACCAGGGCCCGGTCCGCACGCTCGCGGAAGGCTTCGGCCTCCCCGACCGGAACCCGCAGCCGCATGACAACAAGCACCGCACGGTTCTATCAGGTCGCGTCCGTCAGCTCCTCAGCCCTCCCCAGCCCGCCACCCGGTCGGCCCGTCACGGCGTGGCCGATCGGGCCCCCGACGGACGGGCCACGACCCCGCCATATCGACGGTCCCGCTTGGCGAAATCCTCACAGGCCGCCCACAGATCGCGCCGGTCGAAATCGGGCCACAGCCGCTCGACGAACAGGAACTCGGCGTATGCGGCCTGCCAGAGCAGGAAGTTGCTCAGCCGTTGCTCCCCCGACGTACGGATCAGCAGGTCGACGTCGGGCATCTCCGGCTCATCGAGATAGCGGGCGACGGTCTTCTCGTCGATGCGGTCGGCCCGCAGGCGGCCGTCACGGACGTCCCGGGCAATGGCGGCGGCCGCATCGGCGAGTTCGGCGCGCCCCCCGTAGTTCACGCACATCGCCAGAGTAAGGCGGTCGTTACCACAGGTGCGTTCCTCGGCCGCCTCCAGCCGTCGGATGACGTTGCCCCACAGGCGCGGACGCCGGCCGGCCCACCGGACCCGGACCCCCAGGGAGTCCATGTCGTCGATGCGCCTGCCGAACACCCCGTCGGTGAAACGCATCAGGAACGCGACCTCGTCCGGCGAGCGCTTCCAGTTCTCCGTTGAGAAGGCATACACCGACAGCCACCGGACGCCCAGCTCGATCGCGCCCTCCACACAGTCGAAGAGTGCCTCCTCACCGGCCTCGTGGCCCTTCGTGCGCGGCAGGCCACGCATTTTCGCCCAGCGGCCGTTGCCGTCCATGACGATGGCGACATGCCGCGGGATCAACTCGGAAGGAATCTCCGGCGGACATGCGCCGGAAGGATGCGGATGCGGTTCACGGAACCGTCCGACTCTCCCGTTACGTCGACTCACCGGACACCTCCCTTCTACCGCCAGTCAAAGGTAGCGCGATCATCATTCCTCCCGCGCCCACAAACATCATCGACGCATCATCGTCGAACGCGCCACCCCCGACGCGTCCGGCCCGGTTCACGCCCGCTCCAGATGAGGCAGTGCACGTAAGCCGTACTCGAGATGCCACTGCAGGTAAGCGGCGACACATCCGCCAGCCTCGCGCCGGGTGCGGACCTCGCTCACATCGGCGGCGGCCCAGTCGCCGGTAAGCAGGTCGGACAGCAGCGTCACGGCGGCCGGCGACATCGAAGCTGCACCGTGCGGTCGGCACTGCGGGCACACTACGCCGCCCGCCGCGATGGAAAACGCCTGGTGGGGCCCTTGCTGGCCGCAGCGGGCGCACTCGCGCACCGCCATCCCGTAGCCCGAGACCGCCAACGCACGCAGCAGGAAGGCGTCCAGGACGAGGCCCGGCGCACGTTCGCCCTGGGCGAGGGTACGCAGACCGCCGATCAGAAGCAGGAACAGGCGGATAGCCGGCTGGCGTTCCTCGCTGGTCAGCCGTTCGGCGGTTTCCAGCATGACGGCCGAGGCGGTGTGCCGCGCATAGTCGGCAGCGATCACCGCGCCATAGGGGCGCAGGATGTCGGCCTGCGTGACCGTGTCGAGCGAGCGCCCCTCATGTAGCTGGAGGTCGACGTGGGTACCCGGCTCCAGCCGGGCGCCGAACCGGGACGACGTGCGGCGCACCCCTTTGGCCACCGCGCGCACCCGTCCCGTCCGCCGGGTCAACACGGTGACGATGCGGTCGGCCTCGGCGAGCGGCGTCGTTCGCAGGACGACACCTTCATCGCGGTAGACCGGCACCCACCCATGGTTGCACGCATCCCGGTAAGTGGTCAGGACACGGTCGCCCCGGACCGATTGTGACATGCCGCTGCCGGCGGACCGGTCCGAGCTGTCTGCCGGGCCGGCGGCCTATCGCCGGGCTGGCGTCGGGCTGGCGCCGGGCTGGCGGGGCACCTCGCGACGCCGGATCCGCGCTGCGATGCGGACCCCGCCGACTCCGGACTGTCACGCCCTGCAATAGTCACTTTCAGCATCCACGAGAGAACAGGGAGTAGGAGTGCTGGCGGTACGGAAAAGATTTGTATCTTTTTGTAGCTATTTGACCGTTTTCCCACTGACCCTCACCTTGATCGTGATCCAGACCCATGCCGCCGTGGCCGCGGCCGCCCAGACCACGGCCACTCAGGTCACGGCCACTCAGGTCACAACCGGTCAGCCGACAACCGGTCAGCCGACAACCGGCCAGACCGCGGCCACCCAGACCGTCACCGTCTACCTCGCCGCACCCGACCGTGGCGGTCTGGATCACCTCGCGCGGTCGGTCGCCGGCGCGGTGAGCGCATCTGCGCAGGACCGGGCGACCCGTCTGAGGGCGTTTCTGCCCTCAGACGCGACCCACGACACGGTCGCGAACGAGCTCGACACGCTCGGCCTGACCGTCACCCGGACCACCGCATGGAGCGTCACCGCCACCGGCGAGGCGGACCGCCTCCGGACGCTGTTCGGCAGCGCCCGCGACTCCCGTCCTGCCCTGCGTTACGCACAGAGCCTGCCCGCCCTCCCCGCATCCCTGCACGGTCTGGTCTCGGTCGCCGTCGGTGGTGACGAGACCCGACCGGCATTCCGCCACCTCGGTACACGTGCCGCGCGGACAGGGCCGGCGACTGCGCGCAGCGCGGCCGCGGTGCCGCCCGACGCCGGCTACAGCGGCGCCGACCTGCGTGCCGCCTATGGCGCGCCGGACGGCCACCGCGGCGACGGCGGGCCCGACCCGACCGTCGCCAGCCTCCAGCTGTCCGGCTGGGACCCGGCCGACCTGCGCGCCTACGCGGCGGCAGCAGGCATACCGGACCCGGTCGCGGGTGGGCGTTACACGGCCGTGAGCGTCGGTCGCGCACCCGCCTACAACGCCGCCCTGGACGGCGACGGGGACAGCGAGGTCGCCCTCGACCAGGAGGTACAACTGGCAGTCGCGCCCAGCGCGCGCCAACGTGTCTATTTCGCGCCCAACACCGACCAGGGCTTTCTCGACATCCTCGACCGGGTCCGCCTCGACGCCGCCGACCCGAGCGCGAACCTCGTTGCGTTCAACGCGTCCTGGGGTCTGTGTGAGCCGTACAACAGCGCAGCGTTCGTCCGCACCGCCGAAACGTTGCTGGCGGCGATCGCCGCGGCGGGCGTCACCACCTTCACCGCTTCCGGGGACAGCGGATCCGACGACTGCGGCAACGGTACCGCCACCGCGAGCTACCCGGCGTCGTCACCATCAGTGATCGCGGTAGGTGGCACGACGATGCTCAACCCGACCGGCGCGACCGTGTCGGAGACCGCCTGGGCCGGCTCCGGTGGCGGCTGCTCAGCGCTGTTCGCCCAGCCGGACTGGCAACCGGTCACGGCCTGTACGTCGCGCGCGCTGCCCGACCTCGCCATGAACGCCGACCCGACGACCGGCTTCGCCATCTACAACCGCCGTTACTGGGAAAGCCACGGCGGCACGACCGTGCCCGGCTGGATGCGTTTCGGTGGCACCAGCCTCGCATCACCCGCCGCCGCCGGGATGCTCGCGGCCGAATGGGCGTCGACCGGCCAGCAATCAGGCGGGTACGGCGACATCCATGACCGGCTGTACAAGGCACCTGTTTCAGCCTTCCGGGACATCACAGTTGGTAACAACGGCGCCCACCGCGCCACGGTCGGCTACGACCTTGTGACCGGACGCGGCGCGCCCCGGTGGAACAGGCTCGCCTCCACCGCGCTCACCACGACCCCAGCGACGACCCCAGCGACGACCCCAGCGACGACGCCCGCCGGCCGACCCCCGGGCCAGGACGAATACACGATCGCCGTCGGCATCGGCACGGACCACGCCGTGTGGGCGAAGCGATCCGGCCAGGTCGCCCCCGCGTCGCTGGGCGGTCGGGCCACATCCGTCCCGACGGTGATCCAGGCTGCCGGCAGGGTCACCTACATCGTGGGTGGCACCGACGGGAACCTCTGGATGCGGGACGAGACCGACCGCGCGTGGTCGCCGTTCGGCCCTCCCGGAACACAGTGTTACGGGCAGGCCGCGATCGTCGTCGGATCAGCCCTGCACGTCGGCTGCCGCGGCAGCGACCGCGCGCTGTACGTCAGCGCCGTGCCCGTCGACGCCTCCGGCCGGCCGGCCCAGCTCACCTGGTGGGCGAACTACGGCGGGCAGACCGACGCCGCTCCCGCGGTGGCCGTCGTGGACGGCGTCGTCACCTGGTTCACAACCCGCGCCACCAGCAACGTCACCCGCACCACCAGCAACGTCGCGCCCGCCGCCAACCTCTACCGGCGGACGGCCGCCTCGGCCTGGACGGTGCTCGGCGTCCGCTGCGACGGGGGGCCGGGTGCCGGCGGCAACAGTCCCTACGCCGACGGTCCCTCCGGTGGCTACGGTCCCTCCAGTGGCCAGGATGTCCGGCCTGGCCCGAACGGAACCGGAACCGCATACGGGCCGGCGTTCGTCGGCTGCCGGCTGGGCTCGGGAGCGCTCGCCTACGCCGCCGCGCCGTTCATCCGGTTCGTCGACGCCGGTGGGATGATCGTCGGACTGCCCGCCTTCGCTGCGGCCGGGGACGGGACCGTGGACGTGTTCGTCGCCGGCACCGACCACGCCCTCTACAACCGACACATGGGCGCATCCGCCCCGCTGGACGGGGGCTGGACGAACCTCGGCGGCAGGTATCTCCTCGCGGTGGGCGCGGCCCGGATCAACCAGGGACCATAGGAATATCGACGTCGACGGCGCAGGTGGACTCTCACCAGACGCCGAACCCGGCGCCGGACCATGATGGACCGGTGCGAGTGGTGCGACGGGCAGCCAGAGCGATTCTGATCGATTCCCGCGGACGGCTGGTCGTTTTCCGCCGGACCCTGCCGGGCCAGCAGCCCTACTGGGCCACTGTGGGCGGCGGGGTCGATCAGCAGGACGCCTCGGTGGAGGCAGCCCTGCACCGGGAGCTCGCCGAGGAGCTGGGCGCCGCCGTCGACCGGGTCCAGCAGGTGTTCCTCACGAGCACGACAAAAACGAGCACGACAAAATACGGCGGAAGCAGCGGAAGCAGCGGAAGCAGCGGAAGTGAAGGCGGCGGTGGCGGTGGGCCGGGCATCACCGTCCAGCACTTCTTCGTCTGCCGGCTCACTTCGATCGATCTTGCAGCCAGGACGGGCGACGAGTTCACCAACCCGACGAAGGGACGCTACGACGTCGAACGGATCGACCTGCACGGCGAGGCCCTGACCCGTTTCGCACTGCAGCCGGGCGCGCTCAAGGACTTCATCCTGGCGAACCGGGAGGCCCTGCTTGCGGCAGTCGCGGATCCGACCGCGGACCCGACCGCGGACCCGACCGCGGACCCGACCGCGGACCCGACCGCGGATCGTGCCCCGGGCCCCGATCCGCGGTCGGATCCGCCAGCTCGGCGGTGAGCGCCGGCCACGCGACCGGATCGTGGCCGGGGAGCAGACGCAGGCCACGGGCGGACGCGATCGCCTTCAGCCGCCGGATCGGCTCGATCGTCGCCTCCGGCGGAACTCCGATCGACCCACCGACGGCCCGCTCGAAATCGATGTTCTCCTGCAGATCCGCGGCGTCGAACGCGAAGACATACCCGCCGCCGCCCACCGTGGGATCCATCTCGACGATAAAGCTCTGGTGACCTGGGGTGTGCCCGGCAGTGCGGACCGCGGTCACCCCCGGGGCGATCTCGGTGTCGCCGTCGGCCACCTGCCAGGTGATCGCCGGGTGATCGAAGTCGACCCGGATGATGCCGTCGGCCTCCAGCTGCGCCGGGTGGGTACCGAGCCCGTGGTCAAGCTCGCGGCCCTGAATGTGGACGGGTGTACCGCGCCGGGCGAAGTGGCGCAGCCCGCCGGCGTGGTCGCTGTGCAGGTGGGAGACGGCAACCACGTCGATCTGGTCGAGGGTGAGCCCGACCTGTTCCAGCGCACCCTCCAGCGGGTCGCCGGCGCCGGGCGGGAGCCACACCTCCACGCCGGTGTCGCGGTGGAAGCGGCGGCACAGGGCCGCGTCCCGCACGAATGCCGGGTTGAGCCCGGTGTCGATCAGCAACCAGCCCCCGTCGACCTCCACCAGCAACGCCGGGACGGGCTGACGTAGCCGGATGTCGTCCGCAGCGCCGTGCACCGACATCGAATACGGCACCTCGACCCAACCCAGGGTCAGCGGGACCACCCGCCGCACGCCAGCCATGGCCGTCACTATCCGCCATCTGCCTGCCTGCCGGCCTGTCTACCTCCCCGCGTGTGTGCGGGCAGGTAGACAGGCCGCACAGTGAGCCGGTGGACAACGTCATTGCGATGGCCGTGGGCCTGGGTGCTCTGCTTGCTGTAGCCGTCGGCTGCCTCACCATCGCCGGCGTACGGTTACGCCGGGCGGTGATCGTCGCCGCGGTTCGGGCCGGCGCCCAGCTCACCCTCGTCGGCCTGGCGTTGCGCGGGGTGCTCGCCGCACCCGCGACAACGGTCGCGGTCCTCGTCGTGATGCTCACCGTAGCGACCCTGACCGCGGCGGGCCGGCTCACCGGCTTCCCCAACGCCCGACGGTCCGTGCTTGCCGCCAGCACGGCCGGCGCGGCCGTCACGCTCGGGATCATCTTCGGCGTCCCGCTGCTCGACCGGTCCGCGCGCTATCTGGTCGCGGCCGGCGGCATCGTGATCGGTGGCACCATGACCGCCAGCACCCTGGCGGGTCGGCGATTGTTCGAGGCGATGGTGCGCCGCCGCGACGAGGTCGAGGCCTGGCTCGCGCTCGGCGCCACCCCACGCCAGGCGGTCGCGGACCTCGCCCGCACCGCCATCCAGGAAGCCCTGCTGCCCGCCGTCGACCAGACCCGCACAGTCGGGCTGGTCACGCTGCCGGGCGCCTTCGTCGGCGCCCTGCTCGGCGGCGCGAGCCCCACCGACGCGGCCCGGTTCCAGCTCGTCGTCCTCGTCGCCCTGCTCACCGCGGAGACGCTGGCGGCCGTCACCCTCGTCTGGCTGTTCGGCGCACCCACCCACATCCCGGACGCCGACGTGCCCAACGCTCACGGTTCCAGGGCCGGCGGTCCCAGAACCCGCGGTCCCAGGGCCAAGCGAAGGATGTGATTCTGCTGCTACTCCAGCAGCACCAGAATCACATCGTTGGGGTTGGGGATGGGGATGGGGCCGCTCCGGGCACCAGCACTCAGAAACCGAGTTTGCGGAGCTGGCGGGGGTCGCGCTGCCAGTCCTTGGCGACCTTGACGTGCAGGTCCAGGAAGACCGGCGTCCCCAGCAGCGCCTCGATCTGGGTGCGCGCCCGCGTCCCGACGTCCTTGAGCCGCGCGCCCTTAGCACCGATGACGATCGCCTTCTGGCTCTGGCGCTCGACGTAGACGTTCACATGGACGTCGAGCAGCGGGCGGTCGGCGGGTCGGTCCTCACGCGGGATCATCTCCTCCACGACGACGGCCAGGGAGTGCGGCAGCTCGTCGCGCACGCCCTCCAACGC
>NZ_CAUVXL010000103.1:0-8501 GCF_963555915.1 Protofrankia sp. Cas4 | reverse complement strand
GTGTGTAGTACTGCGCGACCACCTGGGCACCCGGCCGGGAGAAGTTCAGCGCGAATGTCGGCATGCTGCCGCCCAGATAGTCCACCTCAAAGACCAGCTCGGACGGCAGCGCCGCCTTGTCGCGCCACAGCAGCCAGCCCACCCCCGGATAGACCAGCCCGAACTTGTGGCCGGAGGCGTTGATGGACGCCACCCGATCCAGCTGAAAATCCCAGACCAGATCCGGATCGCAGAAGGGTGCCACGAACCCGCCGGAGGCGGCGTCGACGTGCACCGGCACATCCGGGCCACCCGACGCCGCGAGGCGGTCGAGGGCAGCCACGATCTCGGCCACCGGTTCGTAGCTGCCGTCGAACGTCGATCCGAGAATCGCCACCACCCCGACGGTGTTCTCGTCGCACCGGGCGACCGCCTCTTCCGCGGTCAGGTGGGTGCGCCCCGGCGCGAGTGGCACCAGCCGCGGCTCGACATCCCAGTAGCGGGCGAACTTCTCCCAGCAGACCTGCACGTTGGCACCCATGACGATGTTGGGATGATCGGCGGGCATGCCAGCCGATCGGCGCCGGGTCCGCCAGCGCCGGGTCAGCGCGAGGCCGGCGAGCATGCACGCCTCGGAGGAGCCGGTCGTCGAGCAACCGACCGCGTTCTCGGCGTCGGGCACGTGCCACAGGTCCGCGAGCATGTTCACGCAGCGCGCCTCCAGTTCGGCGGTCTGCGGGTACTCATCCTTGTCGATCATGTTCTTGGGGGCGCACTCGGCCATGAGCCGGTCTGCGAACGGATCCATCCAGGTGGTCACGAACGTGGCCATGTTCAGCCGCGCATTGCCGTCGAGCATCAGCTCGTCGTGCACGATCTGGTATGCCGTCTCCGGAGCGATCGGCTCCTGCGGCATCCGGAACCGCGGAACCACGACCTCCTCACCCGGGCGGATGAACTGCGGCCGGATGCCGACCGTCTCCTGTGCCCGCTCGCCGCCCGCCTGGCCGTGTAGGGCCATCGCCGGTGCACCTCCTGCTCCAGATAGTCCTGCGCCAGATAGTCCTGCGCCAGCCGGTCCTGCGCCAGATAGTCCTGCGCCAGCCAGTCCTGGACTCGATATGACACCGGCGGCCTGCCGGTCGGGCCGGTGGTATGCCGGTGGCGTCCGCACGTAGCCTGACCGGCACAATGGAGCAGGTGAGTTCCCAATCGTTCGCCGACTACTTGTCAACCTTGGACGAGGCGTCGCTGATCACACTGCTGGAGGCGCGCCCGGACGTCCTGATCGAGCCGGTTCCGCGAGGTTTCATCCAGCTGGTTTACCGGCTGGATGGCACGGATTCGCTCGTCGCGGCAATGCGGACGCTGAACCGGGACACGGTACGTGTCGGGCAGGGCCTCGCCGCGCTGGGCGGGTCGGCGACCGTGCCCGCGCTGGCGGCCTGGCTGGGTGCTTCGCAGGATGCCGTCGGCGACGGTGGTGCCGAGCTGTGCGTCCGCGGCCTGGCCTGGCGTGACTCCGGTGCGCTGCGGCTGCCGGAACGGCTTCTCGCGCACTGGTCGGCGGACATCGGCGCCGCCCGCCCGGTGGAGACGATGGCCCGTTCGGTCCTCGTGGCGGACCTGCGCACCGCGGTCCAGGCGCTCGGGGCCGACGCCGACGGCCTGGGCAAACCTGAGCTGGGTACGCGGCTGTCCGAACTGATGTCGGAAACCGATCGGCTCATTACGATCATCTCTGGGCTTCCGGACAGGACGCAGAATCGGCTCAAGGAGCTCCGGCGCGGCCTGGCCGGCGACTACTCGTGGCGCATCGACTACGGGTCTCCCAGTTCGATCAGCCAGACCGAAGCCCTGATCGCCGCGGGTCTGGTGCTGGTCAGCAACCGCCAGCCCGAGCTGCCCCGGGAAGTCGCGGTCGCCGCCTGGCGGGCCGATACCGACCTGGCCCTGACCGGCCGGCCGATGATCCCCCACCCGGACGTCGACGCGACGATGGTGCGTTCCGGCGCCCAGGCCGCCGCCGAAGGTGCGGTGGGGCGGGTGACGGCCCTTCTCGACGAGGCCCGCGCCACCCCTGTGGTGGCCCTGAAAAAGGGTGGAGTGGGGCCTCGGGAACGGTCGCGGCTCGCGAAACGACTGTCCATGCCCGAGGGCGACCTCCTGCTGTGGATCGATCTCGCGTACGCCGCCGGCCTGCTGGGCCTGACCGACGGCGGGTATGCGCCGACATCGGACTACCAGGATTGGCGCACCGCTGAGACGGGCCGGCGATGGGCCGTGCTCGCGTCGGCGTGGTTCGCCCTCGAGCACGCGCCGTCCAGCCGGGAGATCGAAGGTGACAAGGAGGTCCCGCCGCCGCTGCCACTGATGTCCGGGGCAGGCTGGCTACGGCGGACGATGGTGGGCGCGGCCGGTTCGGCTGGCCCGGGTGCTTCGGTTCGCGCGACCGGCCGGGAAATCGACTGGTTCTGCCCGCTGCACGGGTATGACCCCATCCGGCGCGACGACAAGATCGCCGCAGCGGTGCGGGAGGCGGAACTGCTCGGAGTGGTCGCCGTCGACGTGCTGTCCGAACTCGGGGAACACCTGCTGGCCGTCAACGAGGTCGACGAGGCGGCACCGGCCGATGCCGTCGAGGAACTGGCACGACGGTGTGGCGGGCTACTGCCCGAAGCCACGTTCAGCGTGATCATTCAGTCGGATCTGACCGCCATGGTGGCTGGCCAGCCCAGTGCGGGCGCCGTCCAGCTGCTGCGCGACGCCGCCGTCGCGGAGTCTCGCGGTGCCGCCGGGACGTGGCGTTTCAGCTCGTCGAGCGTGCGTGCCGCCCTGGACGCCGGGTGGGCCGCGGACGACCTTCTCGCGCAGCTGCGCACCATGTCGGCTCATGCCGTGCCGCAGCCGTTGGAGTACCTCATCACCGATGTCGCACGCCGGCACGGCCATGTGCGCGTGCGCGGCATGCGCTGCTGCGTCGTCGCCGACGAGGCGACGACCGCCGAGGTCCTGCACACCCGGTCGCTTGCCAAACTGCAGCTCAGCCGGCTGGCACCCACCGTCCTGGCAAGCCCTTTGAAGCTTGAGGTGGTCCTGACCCAGCTGCGCGAGGTCGGCTTCTACCCGATCGCCGAGGACGCCGCCGGCACGATGATCGTGCCGCGCCGCCAGGAACACCAGGGCTCCCCCCGCTTCAACAGCCCCGCCCGCAGGCCACCACGGGTCTCCCCGGTTGATCTCGCCCGCCGGCTGGCCGCGCATCCCGACGACGACACGATGCCGGACGCGGGCGCGCTCAGGCTGTTGGCGCGGCTGAACACCCGCCTCAACGAGGCGGAACTGGCGCTGTTGGCCGACGCCATGGACCACTGCGGCGACATCGTCATCACCTACCGGGACGCCAACGGCACCCGGACGGTTCGCAAGATCCAGCCACAACAGCTCTACGGCAAGTGGATCGACGCCTGGTGCCACCTGCGCAACGGCCAACGTGAGTTCTCCGTCGCCAACATCGAATCCGTCAGCCCCGCATCCTGATCTCTCTGATCCCTCTGATCCCTGGACGCCGATCATCCCTCAGATCTGCTCCGGCCGTCTCCACCACCGCGGCGCCAGCTCCCACCGGGCCAGGTCGGCACGCATAGTGGCGAGGTCGACCCCCTCCTCTCCGCGTCCGAGCGCGGCAAGGCTTTCGGTGATCCGAGCGACGGCCCGCGAGTCACTGAGGATCTCCACCGTCATCTCGAGGCCTTCGAGATCGTCGACGGACAGCAGGACCGCTTCGGCCTCACCGTTGCGGGTCAGCATGATCCGTTCGTGCTGCGTGCGTACCCGGCGTGACAGCTCGGACAGGCGCGCCTTGGCCTCGGACATCGGCACGGGAGTCGCAGCGATCGTCATGGTCACAAGTGTCGTCTGAAGAGGCCTGAATTCAGACGACATAGAAAAGATCGTTCTTGGGATTGAGGCCAGACCCCACCGGAAGTGCAGTCCTGCAAGAGCGCGACCGGCCGCGCTCCCAGTGATGGGCACTCCTCCTGGCCGGGGCGGGCGCGTATCGTGACATTCTTTACCCATGGTTGACGGGGGCGGGGTAACCGACACACCGGCGTCCGATGACGGCGGTCGCTACGACTTCTTCGTCAGCTACACCGGCGTGGACGCCGCCTGGGCAGAGTGGATCGCGTGGCAGCTTGAGGCCCGGATGCGGTTCAGCGAGCGGTCCGGCGAGCGGTCCGCGCGGGTTTTCCTGCAGGCGTGGGACCTCGTCCCGGGCACGAACTGGGCGACCAGCATGCACCGCACTCTGCCGGCCTCGGCCCGGGTGGTGCCCGTCCTCTCCCCCACCTATCTGACCGAATCCCGGTACGGCAACGCCGAGTGGCTGGCGATCTGGCCGGACGACCCCGAGGGGCTCAAGCGTCGGATCGTGCCGGTGGTTGTCGCGCAGTGCAAGCCCACCGGCCTGCTGCGGTCGATCACCTCCATCGATCTGGTCGGCCGCGACGAGACGGCCGCCGCCGACAGGCTGTTGGCGGGGATCACCGCGTCCATCGAAGGTCGGGCGAAGCCCACCGTCGCCCCGCCGTTCCCCGGCACGGCCGCACGACCCGTGTTCCCGGGGTCGGATGACCAACCGGTCGTCCCCAGGCAGGCCGTCACGGCCAGAAGAACCGCGGGCAGGCCGGGCAAGGCCACGGAGCCGGCCGTCACGGTGCTGCACATCTCCGACACCCAGTTCGGAGCGCACCACGTGTTCGGCCAAGCCGGGCTCACCGATGCCGACCGCGCCCACTCATCCCTGTTCGGACGGCTGCACGACGACCTGCGAGGCCGCGCCGAAGCCGAGGGCCTGCGGCCAGACCTCGTCGTACTCACCGGCGACCTGGCCGAAACCGGCGACGAGAACGAGTTCGACCAGGTGTACGACTTCCTGGTCGCGCTCGCGGCGAGCCTGGAACTCGACCGGAACCGGTTTGTGCTCATCCCCGGCAACCACGACGTCAACCGGCTGCTCTGCCAATCGCACTTCATTCATGAACAGGCGCACAAACGGCGCCCGGAACCGCCGTACTGGCCGAAGTGGAAATTTTTCGACGCCCTGCTGCGGCGGTTCTACGGCGCCGACGCGCCGATCGGCTTCGGGGTCGGCGCCGAGTGGTCGCTAGTCGAGATCCCCGACCGCAAAATCGTCGTGGTGGGGTTGAACTCGACGATGGCCGAAACACACGAGGAACACTACGGCTGGCTCGGGGAGCACCAGCTCCGTACCGTCGCCGAGGCGTTGGGCCGCTACGAGCGGGACGGCTGGCTACGGATCGGTGCCGTGCACCACAACCCGATCCGGGGCGCCACCTCCGATGACGAGAACCTGCGCGACGCCGACGATCTCGACCGCATCCTCGGACCGCACCTGAACCTGCTGCTGCACGGCCACACCCACGACGGCCGGGCCAGCTGGTTGCCCTCCGGGCTGCCGGTCGCATCCACGGGCAGTGCGGCGGTCGACGCGCCGGCACGCCCGTCGGAGGTGCCGAACCAGTACCAGCTGCTCCGGATCGACCGGGATGGGTTCACCCGCTATGCCCGCCGCTACGAGCCCGACCAGAAACGTTGGACGGGTGATCTGCGGGTCGACCCGACCGGCAGCTCGTGGTCGGTGCGCACACCGAGCGCTTTTCGGTCGGTACACGCAGCCTTCCCACCACAGCCCCCGCTCCCCGGCGCGGATGATGACAAGGAGGGCGAACCAGGCCCACACCGGCGCGAGCGGTATGGCCGGGGCATGGATGGCGACGGCCTTCCTGACGGGTTGTCCGGGGCGCCGCGGCGGCGGCAACCGGACACGCTGGACGAGATCGCGGAGGTGGCCCGGCTACACCACCCGGACGCGACGGTCACGCGGATCGAGGCGTCCGGCGAGCGGCCCGCGCATCTGCGGGTACGGCGGGCCGAAGGCCAAGTGGTGGAACAGCGGGTGATCGGTCTGGTCGACGGCGAACTCGTGAACAGCGAACTGGACGCGGCGGCGGTCGACGAATTCGCCATGACGGTCCGGGCGCCGTACCTGGCCGCCTTCCCCGGCCTGTTCACCGACCTCGTCTACACCGGCAGGGTGCAGGCCACGCCCGAGCTGGTCGCCCACGCCGAGCGGCAGGGTGTACGGCTGCTGAGCATGCCCGAATACCAGGGTGTGCTGGACCTGCGCGACTACGTCACGCGACAAACGGCCCGGCTGCGCACCGACCTGGACTACCCACCCGAGCTGTATGTGCCGCAGCGCATCCGCCGGGTCCACCGCGCTACCGGCGCCGCTACGGGCACGGGAACTGGCACCGCACCCGCCCCCGCCCTCCAACAGATCGTCGAGTGGTTGACCACGGATGAGGCCCGGTTCATCCTTGTGCTCGGCGATTCCGGCCACGGCAAGACCTTCCTGACGCACGAGCTCGCCCTGGAGTTACCCCGCCACCTGCCGCACGTCGACCCGATGCTGATCGAGCTGCGGCAGCTGGAGAAGTCCCTCAAGATCGACCGGCTCATCGCCCAGCACCTGGTGGACTCCCAGGTCCGCCGGCCGGACCTGGACGCCTTTCGCTACATGCTGGCTCACGGCCGACTGATACTGATTTTTGATGGTTTCGACGAGCTCGCGGCCCGCGTCACCTACGAGCGCGCGGTCGCGCACCTGGACACCCTGCTGGCCGCCCTCGACAATCAGGCGAAGATCCTCGTGACGAGCCGGGCCGAGTTCTTCCTCACCGACAACGAGGTGTTGACAAAGACCGGGGAGAAGGTCGAGCGGACGTTCGGCCGGTTCATCGTCCGGCTGACGGAGTTCGGCCCCGACCAGATCCATGACTTTCTGGTCGGACGCTTCACCCGCACGCTGTCGGTGGAGTTTCCCGACACCGACGCCCGCCGCGTAGTAGCACAACAACGGGCAACAGCCCGACTGGACCTGATAAAGGAGGTACGGGACCTCCCCGACCTGGCGCGTAACCCACGACTGTTGTCGTTCATCGCCGAGCTGGAGGAGAACCGGCTGCGCCAGGCGCGCCAGCGTGGCGGCACGGTGACCGCGGCGGACCTGTACCGGGAGTTGGTCGGCCAGTGGCTGGTCTACGAGTGCGAGCGGTCACCGGAGCTGACGGTCAACGAACGAGAGGATGCCGTCACCGAGCTCGCCGTGGCGTTGTGGCGCGACGGTGCCGCCTTTGTCGACCTGGCCAGGCTGACAGAGATCGCCGGTGACGTGCTCCGGTCGATGCGTGATCCACGGGGCCTGACTCCGGCTGAGGCCGCGCATCTGCTCGGTTCGGGTACGGCGCTGCGCCGGGACGCCGAGGGCCGGTTCTCCTTCATCCACCAGTCGGTGATGGAGTATCTGGTTGCAGCCGAGATCGCCCGCCAGCTCGCGGAACGGAGTGCGGTGGCCGGCGAAGCCAGTAACCTGCTCGCGGCGCGGGAGATGTCGGAACTGATGGCCGACTTCTTCGCCGATCTGGCCGGCCGGGACGCGGCGGCCCGCTGGGCGCAGGACACCGTCGACGATGCGGACGCACCTGCGGTGGCGAAGGCGAACGCGGTGGTGGTGGCGCGCCGGCTGGGCATCGGACTGCGGACGGGGGCGAAGCTGGCCGGCGCCGATCTCGCCGGCCAGGACCTCTCCGGCCGTGACCTGCGCGGCGCTGACCTGCGGCGGGCGAACCTGACCGACGTCCGGCTCGACCGCGCCGACCTGCACGGCGCCGACCTGCGCGACGCGGTCCTCACCGGCGCTTTTCTGGACGCGACCGTGCTGTCTGGTGCGGATCTGTCCGGGGCGAGGCTGGCTGGGGCGACGGTGCGCGGTGTCAGGGCGGACCGGGTGGTCGCCCGCGGCGCGGATCTCACGGGTGCACGCTTCATCGACACGGACCTGACCGGCGCGGTGCTGACGGATAGCCGATGGTCGCGGGCGGCGATTCTCGGTGGGCGGCCCGGCCCGGCCGCGGGCGCGCCGGAGCTGGCCGCGGCGGCGGTGGCAGGACGAGATCCCGCGCAGGTGATGCTGCGGTCGGCGGCCTCACCGGTGTGGTCGGTGGGGTTCTCCCCGGACGACACCATGATCGCTTCCGGGGGTGGTGATGGCTCGGTGCGGCTGTGGGAGACCGCGACCGGCCGTGAACTGCGCACCCTGACCGGCCACACCGGCGGGGTGCGGTCGGTGGGGTTCTCCCCAGACGGCACCATGATCGCCTCGGGGGGTGGGGATGGCTCGGTGCGACTGTGGGATACCGCGACCGGCCGTGAACTACGCACCCTGACCGGCCACACCGGCTCGGTGTTGTCGGTGGGGTTCTCCCCGGACAGTACCATGATCGCCTCGGGGGGTGGGGCTGGCTCGGTGCGGCTGTGGGATACCGCGACCGGCCGACAGCTACGTTCCCTGACCGGCCACACCGGCGGGGTGTTGTCGGTGGGGTTCTCCCCGGACGGCACCATGATCGCCTCGGGGGGTGGGGCTGGCTCGGTGC